>JAUNBT010000097.1 GCA_030526985.1 Lachnospiraceae bacterium
TTTAATCAGTCCCAGTACATCCAGACTTGTCTTACTGTCCAAATTCCCTGTCGGTTCATCTGCAAGAATCAAAGCAGGTTTCGCAGCAATTGCCCTTGCTAATGCGACTCTTTGCTGTTGTCCACCAGACAGTTGATTTGGCATGGCATACTTTTTATCTTTTAATCCTAATAAATTTAAAATTTCCATTACAAACTTTTTATCTGGATTGATTCCATCAAGTTGAATTGGAAGTACAATATTCTCGTAGACATTCATGAGTGGTAGTAAATTATAGTTCTGAAAAACAAATCCTATTTTCCTTCGTCTAAAAATTGTCAGCTCATCTGCATTCATTTTGGAGATATCTTTTCCATCAATGCTTATGCGTCCTTCTGTCGGAGCATCCAATCCTCCTAGAATATGTAATAAAGTGGATTTTCCACTACCCGAACTTCCTACAATGGCAACAAAATCCCCCTGTTCAATCCGAATTGAAACCCCATTCAACGCTTTCACTGTCGTTTCTCCCATTTGATAATGCTTCTTAATATTTTCTGCATTTAATATTTCCATTTTCTTCTCTCTTTTCTTTTATAATACTATATATAGTTTACATTATCAATATATTGTATACTTGACAGACCAGATAAAATAGTCTATACTTAACCCATAAAAAAGCCCAAAGAAGAGCATTCCACTGTGAACGCTCTTTTTCTTTTTGCAAAAATCTAGAATGTAGAAAACAAAATACAGGAGGAAAAAATTATGACAACAAAAAAGGAATCCATAAGTCTTTATAAGAAAGCATTGATTGCATGGCTGATTAGTCTTGCTCTGATGTTATTTTTCCTGATTCGACAATTTGGTTCAAAAGGGTTTTTTAATGGAACGATTCTTACAATCGGTATCTGGAGTGCCTTGTTATTCATTGTAATTGATGTATTAAAACCATATTCAGAAGGATTATTTGCTGAACTGGACTTCCAGACAGGCAAATATCTGGTTTTCCAGTTGTTTTGTGATGTTTTGATTTCAGCCGGATTAATGGGAGTTGGTTTCATAGGTGGAATTCGGATGATGTTTGGAGTAATCCTATTTAGTACCGGAAGAGCGATGGGAAGAGCAAGATTTAGAGAATATGCTGCTAAAAGGAAAGAAAATCCTCTACATTCTCAAACAGCCTCAAAAAAATAAGAATAAATATCTTCAAAAAAATCGGGTAGAAGGCGAATCATTCATTGATTGACCTTCTACCCGATTTATCACTCTATTATTCTTACCTGTCACTCATCGGCACATACTCATGCTTATCGGATACGCTCATATAAGCCGGACGGATAATCTTATCTACATTAATCAGTTCTTCAATCCGGTGTGCACTCCATCCAGCCACTCTGGCAATGGCAAAAATCGGGGTGAACAGCTCTGTCGGAATATCTAACATATTGTAAACAAATCCGCTATAAAAATCTACATTTGCACTAACTCCTTTATAGATTGCTCTCTCTCCGGCAATCACCTTCGGAGCTAACTGTTCAATCATGGAATAGAGGGCATATTCGTCTTCTCTTCCCTTTTCTTTGGAAAGATCCTCTACGAATGTTTTAAATACCTGGGCTCTCGGATCAGAAATTGAATAAACCGCATGGCCCATACCATAAATCAACCCTTTCTTGTCAAATGCCTCTTTGTGAAGGAGCTTCTCCAAATAATTCTTCACTTCCTCCTCATCCGTCTGATCATGAACATTCGCCTTCAAATCTTCCATCATCTGTACAACCTTAATATTGGCACCGCCATGTTTTGGTCCCTTCAAAGAAGAAAGCGCTGCCGCCATCGCAGCATAGGTATCTGTTCCGGAGGAAGAAACCACATGGGTCGTAAAGGTTGAGTTATTACCACCGCCATGTTCCATATGTAAAACCAGGGCAAGATCTAATACTCTTGCTTCTAACTCTGTATACTGCATATCCGGGCGAAGCATACGCAAAATGTTCTCTGCTGTGGAAAGTTCTGGATCGGGACGATGAATATACATACTCTCATCTCTCTCGTAATGGTTATATGCGTGATAACCATACACGGCCAGCATTGGAAATTCACTAATCAGCATTAAACATTGACGAAGTACATTCGGTATCGATAAATCTGTCACATAATCATCATAGGAAGCTAATGTGAGTACACTCTTTGCAAGGGAATTCATCATATCCTTGCTGGGTGCCTTCATAATAACATCCCTTACAAAGTTTGTTGGCAGCTGACGCATGGAAGATAAAATATCTTTATATTCCTCTAAGTCTGCCTTGCTAGGGAGCTTTCCAAAGAGGAGCAGATATGAAATCTCTTCAAAGCGAAAATTATCCTGCTGCCCATGCCCTTTTACCAAATCTAATATATTATATCCTCTGTAAAATAATCTTCCGTCGCAGGGAACCTTCTTCCCATCTACCATATTATAAGCTTCGATTGCAGAAACCTTTGTAAGTCCGGCCAAAACACCGGTTCCATTCTTATCACGCAATCCCTTTTTTACATCATGCTGTGAATAAAGAGCAGTATCAATCTCACTATTTACCTTACACTGACTGGCAAGTTCTGTCACTCTGTTTTTCCATTCTTTTTCTGATAACATCCTGCACTTCCTTTCTCATTCTACACATACACCAAAATCTTTCGATTCCTCAACTACTTGTTACATTCTTTCTGATCTTTCGAAGTACATTCAGGAAATTCTCCAACTCTTCTTCTGAAATGCCCTCTCTCATTTTGTCCAAAAATTCCCTTCGGCATTTCTCAATCTCTCCTATAATCTCAAATCCGCGTTCTGATAACTGGAGGTGCTGATACCTCCGATCCTTCTTATCCTGTCTTACAAACAGATACCCATCTCTTGTAAGAGCGTCCACCGACTTACACACCTGGGATTTGGATAAACAGCGGTATCTTGCAATTCCCGCTGACGTATCAATCTGTTCGTTATGACACAGAAACAGCATAATATCTACTTCATTCTGTGTTAAATCTCTGCCTTCAATCGCCTTAGCACACATCTTCTCGTAATTCTTCTTCACCTGTATTGCGGAAATGATAAAACTCTCCCCGACGCCATAGTGTCTAAGGATTTCATCCATATCTTCCATCTTGTACTCTCCTGATTTTCTGGTTCACGCTGATTGGAACCAGACTGTTTAAAACTCTGTTACTACATAATCATTAAAAAGTTTTAAATGAAACAGTTTCAAATTGAACTGTTCATTTGTTAATTATACCTTCCAGAAGAAGAAAAGTCAAGGTGATTTTCCTTACAATATTATGAACAAATCGTGAATTTTCATTTTTTTCTATACAAAATCGATTATTTCCTGATTTTTTTCTTGTAATATCGTCTATATCTGTATTCAAGTACAGATTCAGCTTTACTTGATCATAAAAAAAGAGAGGACCGTTTCCAGTTCTCTCCTTTTTAATCTGTTCTATTCTATTCTATCTCTGTCTTTGTCTGCTGCTCTCTCATAAAGACACCAGAAAACTTCTTAAGCCCAAATTTTTCTGTGAAATAATCACATTTGCAAAGGAACAAATAGTAAACCGTATACCCTTTCTGTGCTCCGTAAAGGGACTCAAAATTTCCCTGTCCTTTTGCAAAAATCAAATCAGCCTTTTCAAGTATTTGGAGCGCCTCCGTACTGATTCTTTGAAGAGCAGTTCCCGGCACATCGGAGCCATTTCCAATTACCTTTGAGACTTTCGTAAGTCCTATAAATTTGGCATCTTCTATCGTTGCATCATTGATTGCCTCGCAGCCTCTTACGAGCACCTGAATCATAAGCTTTGGATACAGTTCCTTTAAAAGCTTGATCAAGGCCATATCCATAACCACTTCTCCGCAATTATCCGTCACATAAACAAACTGGCTGGCTTTTGAAAGTTCCTCTTTCAATGCAGTGTAAGTATCCGGGCTTAATTCTTCCTCCGTCGCCTGCTCTAAAATTATAAAAAGCTGATCCTCTTTCACTTCTGCCACAGCGCCAAAATCAATATAGTTTCCGGCCCGCGCATATTTTATGGCAGCTTCTAGAGGGTCTTTTGAATTTCGTATCTTTTTTTCGATTTCCGGAAGGATGGCGAGCATGAGCTGATTGTAATGATCCTTTTCCTCCTGATAAGATTTCACATTTTCAAAAGTCTCCTTCGCGATTTTATTAAGATCTGCATGGAGCACAGGGGCACAATCGTCAGGTCCTGCCTGTGAAAACCTGAAAAAAGCCTTTTTTAAATAATCCTGTTTCTTCTTTTCATCGGAACAGTTGCTGATGACATCCTTTTGCTTTCCCATGAGACAAAGCATACATGCTGAGCTAATTTCCATTGTAACACCTCTTTCTTTATTGATCGTTTTTAATAATAAGGCAGCCGGACAGTAAAGACAGAACCCTTATCCGGTTTGCTTTCCACTGAAATTTTCCCTCTATATAGTTCCACTATATGTTTCACGATAGAAAGTCCAAGACCGGTTCCACCCTGTTTGCGGGATCGTCCTTTATCTACCCTGTAAAAGCGCTCAAATAATCTCGGAAGATGTTCTTTTGGAATTCCTACTCCCGTATCTACAAACTGTAAAATCAAGTCATTCTCCTGCTCAAAGCAACGGATTGTAACCTGCCCCTCGTTGGTATATTTTAATCCGTTATCAGCCAGATTAATAATCAACTGACGAAGGCGATTTTCATTACACAAAAAATCTGTGACTGGTTTTTCCATTTCTTTTACGATTTGAACATTCTTTTTGCCTTTCTTTTCTAAAAGCTCGATGACATTATCAATTACTGGCTCCACTTTTACCATTGATTTACTTGTATCTGTGCCGGATTCAATTTCAGACAAGAGTAAAATATCCTGAATCAGAAGTCCTAACCGCTCTGCTTCTATATCAATAATATCTAAAAATCTTCTGGCAAATTGGGGATCATCAATGGCACCCTCTTTTAAAGTTTCCACAAATCCCCGGATAGAGGTAAGCGGTGTCTTAAGTTCATGGGTTACATTGGATACAAAATCAGTCCTCATGGTTTCAAGCTTCTTCATCTTTGTGATATCCTCTAAGGAAAGAAGGGTTCCTACCTTTTTCTTTTCCTGGCGGTAAAGAGGCGTTCCTTTGATTAAAATAATTCGGATTTCACCATCCTTTTCAATCGGACTTTCTTTTTGAAATTGGCTCTCGTTCTCCTCTACGTTGGAAATGACGTCAAGTATTTCTTCATTTCTAAAATATTGATAAAGGGAACGGCCTTTCAGGTCCTGATTTCCCATATGAATCTCAAGAAGTTCTAAAAAAAGCTGATTGTAAAATAATAGTTTCCCGCCACTGTCAATGGCTGCAATTCCACTGCTCATACTGGAAAGAATCGAAGCTAATTCTTCCCTCTGACTTTCCACTCTCTCCTGCTCAATCTTTAAGGTTTTCGTCATTTTGTTAAAGGAACGGGCAAGTCGTGCCACTTCATCTTCTCCATCCACTAAAATACTTCCACCGTAATTTCCCTCTGCGATTTCCTCGGATTTTCTTGTCATATATTCGATTGGCTCTGTCACCTTTTTGGTAAAATAGTTCACAAGGACAAAGGCTAAAACAACACTTAATAAAATCAGAACACTGATTGAAAAGGTCAAATGATCAATGAGCTCCTGAAATGCATGAGCCGGCTCACTGACTCTTAAGGCACCGTGGAAATTCCCCGCTTCTACTTCCACAGCAGCATAGTAATACTCTACTCCCATTGTTTCTGAATAGCGGTGGTCTGCTCCTTGGCCATTTCGAAAAGCACGTCTTATCTCCGGCCTGGTGCGGTGATTATCCATGGTATCTGCGTCAGAATCCGAATCCGCTAATACATTACCATTGCGGTCAATGAAGGTAAGACGCAGACCAAACTTCTCCGACTGTTTTTTTAAAAAGGCTTCGATATCCTCCGTTTGCTTTGGTTCCTGACTGGAAAAAGAGTCAGCTAAAACACTGGCTCTGGACAAAAGGCTTTTTTCATTTTCTTCTACCAGATAGGAATAGCCATTTGCAACGAAAGCACAGACCGTAATTCCTATCGTCATCAAAATAATAAGCAGATAATTCTTTATTAATCTTCTTCTCACACGCTACTCCTCCGGCTGAAATTTGTACCCGACTCCACGAACAGTCTTAATACATTCTGGATTAATCCCTCTGTTTTCTAATTTTTTTCGGATATTTCGAATATGTACATCTACTGTACGGGTTTCTCCAAAATAATCGTAGCCCCATACCGTTTCTAATACCTGGTCTCTGGAAAAGACAATCCCTTTATTCTTCACCAAAAGATATAACAGTTCAAATTCCTTCAAAGCCAGCTCTACTGCCTGTCCATCAATCAACACTTCTCTGGTTTCTTTGTTAATTGAAAGATTCCCTGACTCTACAAACTCCTTTTTGGATGTAGACATCGTAGAAGATTCTTGATGATTCGAGCCACTTCTTCTTAACACTGCCTTGATTCTCGCTGCAAGTTCGTGAACGCCAAAAGGCTTAGCGATATAATCATCTGCGCCAAGCTCTAATCCTAATACTTTATCTATCTCTTCACCTTTGGCAGTCAGGAGGATGACTGGCAAATCTTTTATTTCTTCCCGGCTTCTAATTCTTCTTAACACCTCAATCCCGTCAATTCCTTCCATCATAATATCAAGAAGAACGAGATCTACCGATTCTTCTTCAAGGATTTCCAATGCTTCTTCGCCACTCCCGGCTTTTATCACTGAAAATCCATTTTTTATTAAGTTGTATTCAATCAACTCCAGAATGTGTTCTTCGTCATCTACCGCTAAAATACGCTGATTTGCCATCTTTTTTCTCCGTTCTTTTTCGTTTCCTTTATCCTTCTAATTCGCCGGTTACAATAAATCCGACCCATTTTGCAATATTTGCAGAATGATCTGCCATACGCTCTAAATATTTGGTAATCATCAAATACTCAATGCACTGTGGAATCAAAGCAGGATTTTCTTCCATGATATCTCCTAATTCATGTAAAAGCTGATGGAAAAATCCGTCTACAATATCATCCTGGTCCGCTACCGCTCTGGCAGCCTGACCATCCTGATTCACAAAGCTCATGATTACCCCGTTGGCCATCCCCTTCATTGCCTCTGCCATTAAAAACAAATTCTTTGGCGGGTCCATTCTTTCCTGTACACTTAATCGTAGTACATATTCCGAAATATCTGCACAGTGATCAGCAATTCTCTCAATATCTGTAATCAGCTTCAAAATTGAAGTAATCTTCCGAAGATCTGTAGCGACCGGCTGCTGTTTTGCAATCAAATCGATACATTCCTTTTCGATACTGAGCTCTAAATCATCAATCTGATCGTCCCTGGAAATGATATTATGTGCCACATCATCCCGAAGCTCTGTGAGATTTTTCAGTGTCATATTAATAGATGTCTCTAAAATCGTTCCCATCTTTATGACCTGTCTGTTTAATTTGTCAAGTTCCTCTAAATATACTACTCTGGTTCCCATCTTTCTTCTCCCTTTCCCGTCTGCATTATTATAAAAGTATCTTTCTATAAAAAAGAACTCTTTTATCGATACAAAAATATATCAACCAAAACGTCCTGTGATATAATCTTCTGTCCGTTTATCCTGAGGATTATGGAAGATCTGGCTCGTATCATTAAACTCCACTACTTCCCCAGTGAGGAAAAATGCAGTTTTATCTGAAATACGGCTCGCCTGCTGCATATTATGGGTTACCATAATAATAGTATACTTCTTCTTTAATTCTACCGCAAGATCCTCAATTTTTAAAGTAGAAATTGGATCAAGTGCAGAAGTTGGCTCATCCATCAAAATAACTTCCGGTTCTACTGCAAGTGCTCTTGCAATACAAATTCTTTGCTGCTGGCCACCGGAAATACTAAGTGCACTTCTTTTTAGTCTGTCTTTTACTTCATCCCAGATAGCTGCCTGCTTTAAACTTTTCTCTACAATCTCATCAAGGACTGCTTTTTTCTTTATTCCATGTATTCTTGGTCCGTATGCAACATTATCATAAATGGACATCGGAAAGGGGTTTGGCTGCTGGAATACCATTCCAACTCTCGTTCTTAATTTTGTCACATCAATTTTTTCATAAATATCAATGTTGTCCAGATAAATGTTTCCTGTAATTTTTACATTTGGAACCAAATCATTCATTCGGTTAATTGTTTTTAAAAATGTTGATTTTCCACAGCCGGATGGTCCGATAAAAGCGGTAATCTCATTTTGAGGTATTTCCATATCCACATCCTTTAAGGCATGGAAATCTCCATAATATAAATTTAAATCCTGTACTGAAAATTTAGCTTGCCCGTTCATTTTCTTCCTCTTTTCTTAATTTCCCTGTTTGGAAAGGTATTTTCTTGTAATCATTTTTGAAGCAAAGTTTAATAATATAACAAGTACCATAAGTACAACACCAATTGCACATGCCTCGCCAATATTTCCTTCTTCCTTTAAAGCGGTGTAAGCTTTAATTGTAAGAGTGGCTCCTGCTGCACTGTCCCCTGTCAAAGCTCCCGGTATACTTGCCACCGTACCAGCTGTTAAAAGAAGGGCTGCTGACTCTCCCACAATTCGGCCAATACTTAAAATGACCGCTACTAAAATTCCAGGAAGAGCATTTGGTACAACAACTTTTGAAATTGTCTGAAGCTTTGTTGCTCCCAATCCTAAGGATGATTCCCGATAAGTCATTGGAATTGCCTTTAAGGCTTCCTCTGTCGTAGAGATGATAACGGGAAGGAGCAAAATACTCAGTGTTAAGGCACCTGCAAGAATGGAATAACCCATATGGCAGACCTGAACAAAAAATAACGATCCGAACAATCCATATAAGATGGAAGGAATTCCTGCTAAATTCTGAACTGCAAATCGAATCAAAGTTACAACTTTACCCTGTTTTGCATACTCATTTAAATAAATTGCCGCCAAAATACCAATTGGCGCTGCCACTAAAAGGGATAAAAGAATCATATAAAGGGTTGTTATAACCATTGGTCGGATACCGCCACCAAGTCTTGTCATCTTTAAACGGATTTGGCCATTTTCTGCCTCACTAAATCCTGCTGTAACAGCAGCATTTTTTTCTTCCTCAGTACCGTCTTTTAATGCTTCTAAATCCTGGCTTCCTACCTTTGTGATTACATCACCTGTTTTTATTTTCCAGGCTGCACCCTGCATATCTACTGCACCTTTTACCGCAGAATCACTGCTGATACTTGTGATCTCCCACTGTCCATCTTCGTTGAATTCTCCTGCAAGGCCGATATCTGAAAACTTAGAAGCCTGATTTGCATCTATATTTACATATGTTGTCTCATTTTCATAATTTGCTGTAAGAAAATGCAGATTGATATGAGGAATTCCTTTGATAAATATAAATCCTAGAATTACGACTAAAATCGCTACGGTCAAAAAGGAGGATCCATAGACAAAAAATCCTGTTACTGCGTCTTTTTGTTTTTGATTCATGCTTTACTGACCTCCTTTTTTGAATTGCTGTCTTTCTTTTTTTCAACTGGTTTTTTTTCTTTTTCTGATTTACCGGATGTAAGTTTAATTAATGTCAGGTTTACAATCATAATAAAGATAAATAAGATAACACCGGTTGCAAAAAGCATTTCCGACTGTCTGCCGGATGCATAACTCATTTCAATTGCGATATTGGTTGTAAGCGGACGAACCTTATCAAATATGGAATGAAGCATTCCTGATTCCGGATTTCCGGCTACTAACATAACCGCCATTGTCTCACCAATAGCACGACCGATGGCAAGCACTGTCGCAGACAAAATACCGGATTTTGCTGCTGGAACAACCGTTTTAAAAATCATCTGCATTTTTGTTGCACCGAGGCCATAGGCACCTTCTTTATAACTCTTCGGTACCGACTTTAATGCGGATACAGATAAGTTTACAATCGTTGGCAAAATCATAATCGTCAGTACAATGACTACTGCAAGTAATGACTGTCCCTGTACCTGCGGTGTAATCTTTAAAATTGCCGGAACAATCACGCCGACACCAAAGACACCGTATAGCACTGATGGAATTCCTGCTAATAGTTCAATGGCTGGAACTACAATATTTACCAAAGATTTTGGTGCAATCTCTGCAATGAAAACGGATGTAAATAATCCAACTGGCACTCCGATTATAATTGCCCCAACCGTTCCTGCAACAGAAGCTGTTATCATATGGAAGATTCCATATACATTTTGACCAGGTGCCCATTTCGTTCCAAATAAGAAATCAAAGAAGGAATAGGCGTCTGCTCCGAAAAATGGTTTTAATCCTTTGTAGAAAACGAAAGCCAGAATTGCTAACACTGAGACAACTCCCAGAAAAGCGCAGAGGAAAAAGACACATTCCATGACTTTTTCCAGCACTTCCTGAATATAATTACGTCCCAGTGATACCTCATCATTGTTGTTTTCGTTTGTCAAAGCGGTATCACTTTTTATCATTTCTTCATCCCCTTCAGGCTATTTACTGATCTATACGAATTGCATTGTCTTTTTCTACACATGCCTGGCCGTCTGCGGAAAGAGCAAATTCTAAGAATTTCTTTCCTGCTTCTCCTACAGAGTCATCTTTGCTTACGAATAAGAACGGACGGGAAAGAGCGTATGTAGAATTCTTTACATTATCAACAGTTCCTTCTACACCATCTACGGTCAGCTGTTTTACTGTGTCATCAATGTATGCAAAGGATACATAACCAATTGCATTTTCATTTCCAGCTACTGCAATCTGAACAGGACCATTTCCCTCAGATACTGCTGCGTTAGAGGTAAGACCATCAGTCTCTTCTAATTTAATTAACTCTTCAAAAGCACTTCTTGTTCCTGAGCTTTCCTCTCTGGATACAACATAGATTTCAGAATCTGCACCGCCAAGCTCGCTCCAATTTGTAATCTCGCCAGAGTAGATTTTCTGAAGCTGCTCAATGGAAATATCCTGCACCTCGTTTGCCGGATTTACTGCAACTGCAATTCCATCATATGCAAACTGTGTCTCCGTTAAGCCTTCTGCTTTTTCCTCATCAGTAAGCTCTCTAGATGAAGCACCGATGTTGTTGGAACCTGCGATTGTATCTTTAATTCCTGCGGAAGATCCGTTTCCTGTATACTGAATTGTAATTCCAGGGTTTAATGCTTCAAATTCAGATTTCATCTCGTTGACAATTTTTTCTACGGAAGTAGATCCTGTAATTACAACCGTTCCCTCTGCTGCGTCT
>JAUNBT010000459.1 GCA_030526985.1 Lachnospiraceae bacterium
GGTGTGGTCACAGATGGTGATTGGTATTGTTGTAGGCCTGGTTGGAATCGTAGTGTTATTGATGTTAATTCCAATCTGCAAGGGTTTGAAATAGGGAAATAATGATTAGCGATGCATTTTTGCATCGCTTTTTTAAAAATAAAATAAAAAAATTGAAATATAAACAATTCTGAAACATTACTATGGTATGATGACCTTAGATCCCTCTAAGTTAGGGTAGTTGTCACCCAGCTCCCCAACTGGTATGATAACCAGAGAAGGACAGGTGACAAGTATGAGCTATAACAAATATCCCAAGGAAATGAAAGAGAGCATCATCACTCGGTTAATGAGTGGCGAGGAATCAGTAACAGATATTCAAAGGGAAACAGGGGTTGGTATTAATACGTTATATCGCTGGAGAGACCAGGCCCTTAACCAAAAAGGACTGTCAGCAACGACGAAATACAAGAATGCCGATAAATGGAGTAGCCAGGATAAATTCACAGTGGTTCTTGAAACGGCAAACTTGAGCGAGATAGAATTCTCAGAGTATTGTAGAAATAAAGGCATATATCCGGAACAGGTAAAGGAATGGAAAGAAGCCTGTTTGAATGCAAACAACAGTGAGAAAGAAGAGAATACAAAAGCAGGAAAGGAACTGCGAGAGGAACGCCGGGAAAAAGAAAAACTGGCGAAAGAACTTAGACGGAAAGAAAAAGCGCTAGCAGAGACGGCAGCACTACTGGTGTTGAGAAAAAAAGCCGATGCGATTTGGGGAACGGACGGCGAGGACGACTGATTAGTGCCTCAGATCGCAGACAAGCAGTAGCACTAATCAGTGAAGCAGTAGATTCCGGGGCAGCATTGTATAAAGCATGTGTTGAACTCGGCATCAGTAAAAGAACTTATAACCGTTGGAAAAACAATACCAATGATTATATAGATGAGCGCACAACATGTGCGCGGCCTGAGCCGGCAAACAAGCTGACGCAGGAGGAAAGAACAAAGATATTGGAAACTTTGAATGCAGAAGAATTCTCATCGAAAACGCCATGCGAAATAGTGCCGATATTAGCTGACCGGGGAATATACCTGGGAAGTGAGAGCACATTTTATAAGCTATTGAGAGAAGCAGGGCTGTTAGCACATCGAGGGCGAGCGCACAAACCGCAAAAGCGACCGATATCAACGCATAAGGCAACGGCACCTAATCAGGTGTGGATGTGGGACATCACATATTTGAATGGACCAATCAAAGGGAAGTATTATTATCTGTATTTATTTTCGGATCTGTACAGTCGAAAAATCGTAGGCTGGGAAGTTTGGGAAAGCGAAACAGCAGAACATGCCAGCGAACTGATCAAGAGAATTTACAGAGAAGAAAAAATGTATATGAAGAAAGAACCGTTGGTGCTGCATTCAGACAATGGAAGTCCCATGAAAGGGGCGACAATGCTCGAAACACTTTATAGTCTGGGGGTGATTCCATCCAGGAGCAGACCAAGAGTGAGCAATGATAATCCGTATGCAGAAAGCATTTTTAAGACGCTAAAATATGTGCCGGATTATCAGCCGGAAGGATTTACAACATTAGCAGAAGCGAGGCTATGGGTAAAACACTTTGTGGATTGGTACAATAATGAACATCGTCATAGTGGGATTAATTATGTCACACCGTCAGAGCGACATGAAGGTAAGGATGAAGGAATCTTGGCAAAGAGAAAAAGTCTTTATGAACAGATGAAACAAAAACATCCAGAACGGTGGTCAAGAGAAACAAGAGCCTGGGAATTCAGCGAAGCTGAATGGCTGAACCCAAGGCAGGAAAAGGAAGAAAAACAGGAAGTAAAAGCTTCCTAAAACAGGAAAAGGAAATGAGGCTGGGTGACAACTAGCCAAAAAAATTCCGGATACCAAGTTTTACCACTTGCAAATATGGCAAGATTTTTATCCAGCTTTCATTAAATCCCTCCA
>JAUNBT010000460.1 GCA_030526985.1 Lachnospiraceae bacterium
TTATCAAAATTCAAATGTGCGGTTGTTCGCGCATGTATGACCCTTTATCGCAAATCGTTTTTCGAAAATTAGATGTGGTTTCATGTCATTTTTTGGCCCTATAAATCATAGGGCGATTCCGAAAACCTAAAAATTTTCAATGAACGCAATTATTACCTATTAAAATTTATTACCTATTGACATCTTGCGTTTTTTCTGTACAAGAAAATTGGACGTTAAAGCTATCGAGGCCTCGAATCTCAAGTTTTGATAAGGAAAAATAATGCTACTTCGGTGCATAGTGTCTAATAGCGAAACAGAAATAATGGCGGAATTGGAGTATCGCAAATTTAAAACCGGAAATATGCGAGAAAAGTTACTGGGGAAAACCGTTGTCCACGTTACAACTAAAGGAGAATCATCGAAAATCAAAAATACACTGCCACGCTGAATTTTTATTTGACGATATGACCAATCGGATGTTGATATTGGCGATCCATACCATAGGCTTACCATAGGCCTTGCGCCAGCGAAAGTCAAAATGGTCTGGTCTATTTGACCTGAATTTGAGGTGATTTGTAAGCGTTGCATCGACTGGTAAGCCATGTATTCTGGGGGACAATGATTCCATACGACTTTTTGAAATCATGTGTTTTTTAAGTCGTCTGACGAACAATAAAACTCAAAATCGAGCAAAGCAGAAGAAATGACAGATATTATACAACTTCTATCATAAAACACGGCTGATTCTGATCACGCAAAAACAAATGTGCCTTTTCGGAACCGCTTTAAGGTTATTTTCCTTATATACATTTTTCATTATATATTCGTTGCCCTTGATTTTTTCAAAATGTTTGTTATACTTGAACTTGAGGATTGACAAACAGTTTTTTTATTTTTCGAAGTTTCTCCAATGTCGTCCTGTCAACTTTCTTTTGAACAAATCGCCGTATTTCGTGCGGACCATTGCCGGCTTCGTGACGCAGTGTTGGCGAATCACGTCAAAGCGGTCGTTTTGCTCGGAATCGGGTGGACTCCGGTCAGAGATATGGAACCGCTTTTGATGAACGAACGAACTGTCCGAACCTACTTTCAAACGTTTACACGAGAGGCAATTGACAGTTCGCTCTTCTACACGTATGTTGGCAAGGAGCCTTATCTTACGTCGGAACATCAAAAAGAACTTGCGGAATATCTTGACGCGAAACTGATTTCGTTGATCAAAAAAATTGTTGCTTATGTTCACAAAAAATTCAAGGTTCAATTTTCGCTCCGCGGAATGACGAAGTTAATTCATCGTCTGAATTTTGTCTATAAAAAACGACGCATGTTTCTGCTAATGCGGATAAAGAAACGCAACGCGGATTTGTCCAAAAGTATCTTCAACTTCGCAAAAATTATGATGATTTTTATTTTATCGATGACTGCCATCCGAATCATTATAACGTTTCGAGTTACGCTTGGATTTGCAAAAAAAGAGAAAGAGTTCAAAGTGAATTCTGGACGTAAACGTTTAAATCTTAACACCGCCTTGAACCTTAATAATCGTGTCATGGAAATCGTTTATTCAGAAAGTGTTTACGCGCAATCGACGTTCGAACTTTTTAATAAAATAATGTCACTTCATTCAGACACAAAACGAAGGAGTTGATGTCGCGAACTATGGACTTTATTGACTGGGAAGTTTCAAATTTTTATTGCAACATAAGAATTTTCGGAAATTTTAAATGGAAAAGAGTATAAGTACGTTATTAATTGACTTCTAACAAAATTTAGGTGTCTATAGATTCCAATCGATGGAGCTTCCAAAGAATAATGACAATTTTATATGCACATTCGAATTTGAACGTTGACAAAACGAATTGGCAACCGCTTGAAACGCATTTGCGAAATGTTGCAAATCACGCGGCCTTTGTCGATTCGTTCGAAACGTCAAGCGGCAAACAGCTGTTACATTCCACTTTTTATCTCTA
>JAUNBT010000098.1 GCA_030526985.1 Lachnospiraceae bacterium
CCATTGCCCGTGCCGCTATTGCGGATCCGCCGGTATTAATTCTTGATGAGGCAACCTCAAGTATTGATACAAGAACAGAAAAGATTGTTCAGGACGGTATGGATAAATTGATGGAGGGCAGAACAGTATTTGTAATTGCCCACAGACTTTCTACGATTCAGAATGCAGATGTTATTATGGTCTTAGAACAGGGAAGAATTATTGAGCGTGGAAACCATGAAGAATTAATCGAAAAGCATGGAAAATATTATCAGCTCTATACGGGAGCTTTCGAATTATCCTAATATCGAACTTCCTTTTTGAATATTTTATCTTGATAGCGGAATTCGAACAATTACAAGAAAAGAATATAAAATGAAAAATAAACCAGAGACTGCTTCATCTATATAAATTGAAGAAGATAGTCTCTGGTTTGTTTTTTATTTATTTACAAGCACAGTATATTGTATTATGATAAAAAAATAACGATAAAAATGAAGGAAAAAGCGAATTTAAATTCATTCTGTAAGGAAAAAACAGAAAAATATAAAATATATTTTGAGAAAATGGAGAATTAAATTGTATTTTTTCCTGTTCATACTTGAAAGAATGAATAAAGAATGTTAAACTTTAGACTAGACAGAGAGAAATGTCATACATAAGAAAACAGATACAATGAATACTGGCCATTTTTTAGAGAGAATAGGAGGATTATGGCATGGTAACGAATGACGCAACAATTTTAAAAATTAAACATGAATTGCTGTATTTAGTGGCAAAACTGGCATTTGAAGGACAGTATGAGGAGAAGAAAGATCAGATTCCTTATATGATGATTCCTGGTCCACAGGCACAGTTTCGGTGCTGTATTTATAAGGAGAGGGAAGTAATCAGACAACGTACAATGCTGGCGGAGGGCAAAACGCCGGATCTTTCAGACAGTAAGAATATTGTGCAGATTATTCCTTCTGCCTGCGAGGGATGTCCCATCTCCCGTTATGTTGTAACGGATAACTGTCAGAAGTGTATGGGAAAAGCCTGTCAGAATTCCTGTCGTTTTGGCGCAATCACCATGGGTGCAACAAGAGCTCATATTGATCCGGCAAAGTGTAAGGAATGTGGCAAATGTGCACAGGCCTGTCCATATAATGCGATTGCGGATCTGATGCGTCCATGTAGAAGAAGCTGCCCAGTAGATGCGATTACAATGGATGAAGAGTCTGGTTTAGCAGTGATCGATGAGAGCAAATGTATTCAGTGTGGTGCCTGTATCCATAGCTGCCCATTTGGAGCAATTGGATCTAAGACCTGGATTGTGGATATTATTAAAGAGATGCAGGCCGGAAAACGAGTGGTTGCTATGGTCGCTCCGGCATTAGAAGGTCAGTTTGGAGCAGACATTACAATGTCAAGTCTCCGTACTGCACTGAAAAAGATCGGATTTGACGATATGGTGGAAGTAGGACTTGGTGGTGACCTGACTGCTTATTATGAAGCACAGGAATGGGCAGAGGCCTATAAGGAAGGAAAGAAGATGACAACTTCCTGTTGCCCGGCTTTTGTGAATATGATTCATCAGCATTTCCCAATGCTTGAAGAGAACGTATCTACAACAATTTCACCGATGTGTGCAATCTCTAGAATGTTGAAAGCACAGGATCCAGATGTTGTAACTGTTTTCGTAGGACCTTGTGTGGCAAAGAAGAGTGAGGCGGCTTCCCATGGAATCGAAGGAAATGCAGATTATGTATTGACCGTTGGTGAGATGCGTGCAATGCTGCGTGCAAAAGATGTTAAGGTTGAACCGGAAGCAAATGACAGCCAGCAGGCAAGTATATTTGGTAAGAGATTCGGCAATGGCGGTGGTGTTACTAACGCTGTAATCGAATGTCTGAAGGAGCAGGGAGAAAGCACAGATGTCAAAGTTGAAGTGTGCGATGGAGCAGCAGAATGTAAGAAGGCCCTGATGATGCTTAAAGTGGGACGTTTGAATGCTGATTTTATAGAAGGTATGGCCTGTCCAGGCGGTTGCGTTGGCGGTCCAAGCAAGCATGACACCGTTGCTGCAACGAAAAAGTCCAGAGACAAATTAATTGCAGAGGCAGATGAGAGAAATATCAAAGAGAATTTAGAAGATATTATGAAAGTAGATCTTTCTTCTTTCTCTATGCATCGCGTGTAATACATAGAAAGTATGGTATATTTGGGGGCAAATGATTTTGTCCTCTATGCCAAAATAAAAAAAGAAAAAGGTTCATGGATGTTATTTGTATTTTACATCAATGGACCTTTTCCTATTTGTATAAAAGATTTTATTGGCGGTTAAATTTACCGAGGAATTCCTGCATACGGGTGTGGCCGGAAGAAAATACTTCAGCCGGAGTTCCCTCAACAGCTACATGCCCCTGATCCATAAAAATAATCCGGTCGGAGATATCTCTGGCAAAATTCATCTCGTGGGTAACGATTACCATGGTAATGTTAAGCTCTGCCAAAGATTTGATTACTTTTAATACTTCGCCGGTAAGTTCCGGATCAAGCGCCGAGGTGGGCTCGTCAAAAAAGAGAATCTTTGGATTCATAGCAAGGGCCCGGACAATAGAAACACGCTGTTGTTGTCCGCCGGAAAGCTGATGTGGATATGCATCAGCCTTGTCAGAAAGCCCCATTCGGTCAAGTAATTCTTGTGCTTCCTTATATACTTCCTGTTTGTTTCGCTTTTGTACATGAATAGGAGCGTCGGTTACATTTTTCAAAACGGTATAGTGTGGGAAAAGGTTAAAGTTTTGAAATACCAATCCATAGTATTGTTGAATTTTCTTTAACTGGGCAGGTGGAGCATAGACAGCCTTTCCAGCAGAATCTGATTTCACTGCGGCTTCTCCAAGATAAATCAAATCGCCGCCGTCCATTTTTTCAAGCATAGTTGCACATCGAAGAAGAGTCGATTTGCCGGAACCGGAAGGTCCGATAATCGAAAGCACCTGTCCTTCTTCAACAGAGAGAGAAATATCTTTTAAAACCTGATTATCGCCGAATTGCTTCTGGCAGTGGTTGATTTCTAAAATTCTCATATATAAAGCCTCCTATCGAAAATAATTCATTTTATCCTCTGCCTTTTCCATCAGGAAAGCAACCAGGAAGTTGAAAATGTAGTAAAAAATACCGGCAGCCAGATAAGGAATCATACTTGTGCTGGAAGAAGCCAGTGCTTTTGCTACCGTGAACATCTCGGATACAGCGATAACGAAAGCTAAAGAGGTATCTTTTACCAGAGTGATAATCTCGTTTGTAATGGAAGGAAGAATAATCTTGATTACCTGAGGTAAAATAATCTTGATAAAAGTCTGAGATCTGGAATAACCAAGGATATGTGCTGCTTCATACTGTCCCTTGGGAATTGCTTCAATACCGCTCCGGTAAATTTCAGCAAAGTAGGCGGCATAATTTAATACAAATCCGATGATGACAGCAATAAAACGGTAGGAAGCTGCAATCTGGATTTTAAAAATATAGTAGGGACCAAAATAAACGACCATCAATTGAAGCATCAATGGAGTTCCCCTCATAATCGAAATATAAACCTTAGTGATGGAACGAATCAGACGTTTGAACGGATTGCCATCCGCCATTCTTCCAAAGGCAACTATCAGGCCGAGAGGCATGGAGAGTACTACTGTAAGCATAAAGATTAATATTGTAATACCCATACCACTCGTCAGTTTGGATAACATCATTCCTATATTCATGGTTCTTGTCCTCCTGTATAAATTGACATTGACGAGAAAAGGACCGTTGCCCGGGCAACGGTCCTGCCGTTTTTATAAAGAACTATTTGCCGATTGTGGTGATATCTTTTCCAAACCATTCGTTGGAAATCTCAGCTAAAGTTCCATCTGCTGCCATCTCTTCTAAAGTAGTCTGAACCTTATCACGAAGCTCAGTATTGCCTAATTTAAATCCAATACCATATTCTTCTTCTGCGATGGATTCATCTAATACAACAAAGTCTGCTTCTCTCTTTTCAATCTGATAGCTTGCTACTGTGTCATCCATTGCAATGGCATCTACAGCACCGGATTCAAGATCCATAAATGCAGTGTTATAATCTGCAACAGGAATCAATTGACCAAAGGTGGAAGATAACTCTGTGTTGTCATTCAAAGCAGCTTCTGCGCTGGAGTCTGTCTGAACGTCAACAATTTTTCCTGCTAAATCAGCAGAAGATGTGATACCGGAATCCGCTCTTACTACAAATACCTGATTGTTCTTCATGTAAGGCTCAGACCAGGTGTAATCATCTTCCCTTCCGTTGATCGTAAAACCATTCCAGATACAGTCGATGGTTCCGGAAGATAATTCGTTATCTTTGGCATCCCATGCAATTGGCTGGTATTTGATTTCGAGACCCAGACGATTTGCAACTTCAGCGGCAAGATCCAAATCGAATCCGGTATATTCTCCGGTCTCTTCGTCCACAAATCCCATCGGTGGGAAATCCTGATCGAAACCAACAGTAAAAGTACCGCTTGTCTCGGAGGCTGTTTCAGAAGAAGCCTCTGCATTCTCTTTCGCTGTGGTTGTCTCTGACTGGTCGCTGCTGCTGCATCCGGCTAAAAGGGTACCTGCCATTGTACAAGCGAGCAGTAAAGTAAGTAATTTTTTCATAATAACCTTTTCCTCCTTAAAATGGCCCGCAAGAATGTGATAATGCGTAGCCGTATTATCTTGCTAAATTACTAAAATATCTTACCATAGAAAAGGGGGGATTGTCAACGATACCGTAAGTTTGAATTCAGAGTTGGTTTCGAATAGTAACAGGATTTCTGTTTTAAATATTTTTGGATAAAAAAGAAAGTCCGGATGTGAATTCCAGACTTTCTCGTTCTATAGAAATTATGCAATTCTGTCTTTTAATACTTTGTAAAGATAGTAGGCAAGAATGGAAATGACGAGTCCTTTGAAAATATTAAAAGGTGTTATTCCAAGGATGACGATTCCTGCTACATTATGAATGGAAGGAATGACAGCCTGTACCATGCCAAGGACAGCGTCCTTTCCAAATAAAGTAAGGTAAAGAGGTACGGTCACAAAATAATTGATGATGATTCCCATAATAACCATGCCTATGATTCCTGCACCAAGACCCGTAATCAGTTTTCTCTTTCCGTTTCCACGGTGGAAGATAAGACCCAGAGGGATCACGTACCCTAAAGATACCGCAAAGTTTGCCAATTCACCAGACATGCCGGTACTGGTTGTGGCAAGATGAAGGATGTTCTTAATTAATTCGACAAAGACACCTGCCACCGGACCGTATACCAGAGTCATAAAAATAGCTGGCAGGTCACTAATCTCTAATTCCAAAAATCCCAGATAAGCCACGGGAAATTTGACAAACATTAGGACAAAAGAAATGGCGGCACAGATTCCAATTGTGGCAATCTGTTTGGTTGAAAAGCTGCTTTTTGTGTTTGATACGGTTGTTGTTCCTGTACTCATGATAACATCTCCTGTTCTTATATGTGTTGTGGCAGTTGATTCTGCCTGCATGAAAGGGAAGGATATGTTCTTTGATAAGATTGACTTGCTTCTCCCGCTTTTGTTTTGTGATATGTTTTAGCATAAAAAAAACCTGAGTAATAAATAAACTCAGGGCATGCAAAACAAAAAACGTTCTGAAAGTATCTTCTCTCATCCAGACTATACTGTCGGTTTCGGAATTCCATAAATACATGGTCACCGAATCAACCTTACGGCTCGCGGACTATACCGCCGGTAGGGAATTACACCCTGCCCCGAAGAACTATTCCTTTATATGTCTCCATTATACTGGAATTTGGTTTCTATGGCAAGCACTTTTTTTCTTGCACTTTCATTCAAAAACAGCTACAATGAAAAGTAGAATTCAATCAAAATCAATCAAATATGGAATAGTAAGCATGAAATTCAGATTATTCATGACTTAAAATGAATGATAATAAAAAATAATGAATGATTCTGAAAGAAAATGATTGACTTTGAATGAAAATGATGTTATGATAAAGGAGAAGTGAGGGAGATATGTTAACAGAAGAAAGACAACATCTTATTTTAAAACAACTGGAGGAGCAAAAGGCAGTAAAGGTCATAGAACTGACAGAACTTTTGGGAGCTTCGGAATCTACAATTCGGAGGGATTTAAACTATCTTGATCAGCAGGGCAAACTGGTGAAGGTACACGGAGGCGCCACAGTAAAAGAACAGTCAATGACAGCAGTGGAATATGACATGACGACCAAATCGGCTTTGAATCTTTCAGAAAAGCAGCGGATTGCCCAGTACAGTGCATCTCTTATTGAAAAGGATGATTTTGTTTATATCGATGCCGGTTCCACAACGGAGTACATGATCGACTACATTGAACAGCCGGCAGAATATGTAACAAACGGAATCAGTCATGCCAGAAAACTGGCGATGAAAGGATTTCGGGTACATTTACTGGGGGGTGAATATAAGCTGGCGACAGAGGCTATCATAGGAATAGAAGCTGTGAGGTCTTTATCCGCTTATCATTTTACCAAAGCCTTTATGGGGACAAACGGAATATCGATTGTTGGTGGTTTCAGCACACCGGATACACAGGAAGCCTGTGTGAAGGGGGAAGCAATCCATAGAGCCTATCAGGCCTATGTGCTGGCAGACCATACGAAGTTTAATATGGATTCCTGTATCACTTTCGCGAAATTAAAGGAGGCTCAGATTCTGACTGATCAAAAGCCTGCCCAGAACTATGAAGATTACACAGTTGTAAAGGAGGTCTGAGGAATGATTTATACGGTTACATTTAATCCTGCATTAGATTACGTAATCAAGGTAAAAGATTTTCAGACAGGAATGGTGAACCGGGTTCATCAGGAGAGTATTTTTTATGGAGGAAAAGGAATTAATGTCTCTGTCGTTTTGAAGGCATTAGGACTTGACAGTGTGGCCCTTGGTTTTACCGCAGGCTTTACTGGAGAAGCCATTGAAAAGGGAGTAGAGGCGATGGGAATCCAATCCGATTTTATCCGTCTTCCCGAAGGAATGTCTCGAATCAATGTGAAGATGAAATCACAAAATGAGACTGAGATCAATGGACTAGGCCCGAATATTTCAAAGGAAGCAATTGATCAATTATTTGAGAAGCTTTCTGCACTTTCAGGAGATGATATCCTGATTTT
This sequence comes from Lachnospiraceae bacterium, assembly GCA_030526985.1. Taxonomy (GTDB): domain Bacteria; phylum Bacillota; class Clostridia; order Lachnospirales; family Lachnospiraceae; genus SIG292. The sequence goes on from JAUNBT010000098.1 coordinate 7,182, forward strand.
GGCTGGAAGTATTCCGACAACTCTGCCAGAGGATATTTACGAACAGATTATGGCTTATTTAGAAGAGAAAAAAATCAGAATCATCGTAGATGCCACAAAAGATTTATTATTAAATGTTTTAAAGTATCATCCGTTTTTAATCAAGCCGAATAATCATGAGCTTGGTGAAATGTTTGGAGTTGAACTTAAGACAAAAGAAGATATTATACACTACGCAGGAGAACTTCAGAAAAAAGGTGCGGAAAATGTATTAATATCCATGGCGGGCGATGGAGCCATTCTGGTCACAAAAGAAGGAGCAGTACATCAGATTGGTGTACCAAAAGGTGTGGTAGTGAACTCTGTAGGAGCTGGTGATTCTATGGTTGCTGGTTTTACAGCTGGAGTACTTACCACCGGTGATTACGAGAAAGCATTAAAGCTTGGTACTGCATGCGGAAGTGCAACGGCATTTTCGGAAGGCCTTGCATCGAAGGAAAAGATTGATGAACTTTTATTATCCTTATAATATAAAGTTTCCAATAAAAATTTAAGTAAGGAGGTTTTCAATCTATGAAGATCACAGATTTGTTACACAAAGAAAGCATAGCCCTTGGTGTAGCTGTCGAGTCAAAAGATGAGGCTTTTGACAAATTGATTACACTGATGGATGCATCAGGTAATCTGACAGACAAAGAGGAGTACAAAAAAGGGATTTATGCAAGAGAAGAACAAAGTCCTACTGCAATCGGGGCAGGAATTTCGATTCCTCATTCAAAGAACAGCGCTGTAAAAGCGCCAGGACTTGCGTCTATGACTGTTCCGGCAGGGGTGGACTGCGATGCATTAGACGGAGAAGTGTCCAATTTGTTCTTTATGATTGCGGCACCGGCAGAAGGCTCGGATGTTCATTTGGAAGTGCTTTCCAGACTCTCCATGCTGCTTATGGACGAAGATTTTAGAAATCAGCTGCTCGCAGCTAAAGACAAAGATGAATATCTCAAGATTATCGATGCCAAGGAAAAAGAAAAATTCCCGGATGAGGCCGGAGAAGAAGAGAAGGTTCCTGTAAAGGCAGAGGATAATACAAAAGCTGGATATCGTATTCTGGCAGTGACAGCATGCCCTACGGGAATTGCACATACCTTTATGGCTGCAGAGGCACTTGAAACAACAGGAGATAAGATGGGATACCGTTTAAAAGCGGAGACAAACGGTTCCGGTGGTGCCAAAAATGTACTTACCAGAGAAGAAATTGCAAACTGTGACGGTATTATTGTAGCAGCGGACAAGAAGGTTGATATGGCTCGTTTTGATGGAAAACCGGTTCTTCAGGTGAAGGTAGCTGACGGTATCCATAAACCGGAAGAGCTGATTCAGACAATTGTAGATGGAAAGGCTCCTGTCTACCATCATTCCGGAGAAGGTGCAGCAAGCAGTGATGAAGCAGAGGAAAGTACCGGACGAAAGATTTATAAAGATTTGATGAATGGTGTATCCCATATGCTTCCATTTGTAATCGGTGGTGGTATTTTAATTGCAATTGCATTTATTTTGGACGATTACTCCATAGATCCTAGTAATTTTGGTAAGAATACACCCTTAGCGGCTTTCTTTAAGACAGTGGGTGATCAGGCATTTGGATTTATGCTGCCAATTTTAGCAGGTTACATTGCGATGAGTATAGCGGACAGACCTGGTCTTGCCGTTGGTTTTGTAGGCGGTGCGCTTGCTTCTACCGGTATGACATTTGCCCATCCGGAAGGTGCAGTAAGCCCTGGATTTTTAGGTGCTTTATTTGCAGGTTTTGTGGCAGGTTATCTCGTACTTGGTCTTAAGAAATTGGCAGATAAGATTCTTCCAGACAGCTTGGAGGGAATTAAGCCGATGCTCATCTATCCGGTGGCGGGTATTTTGCTGATCGGTGTGATTATGTGTATTGTCAATCCATTTATTGCGATGATCAACACAGGATTGAACAGTTTCCTTGCTTCTTTAAATGGAAGCAGCAAGCTCTTACTTGGAGCGATCCTTGGCGGTATGATGGCAATCGATATGGGTGGCCCATTCAACAAAGCAGCCTATGTATTTGGTACGGCAGCAATTGCCTCTGGCAATTATGATATTATGGCAGCTGTTATGATTGGTGGTATGGCACCTCCGCTTGGAATTGCAGTTTCCTCTTTGATCTTTAAAAATAAATTTTCAAAGAAGGACAGAGAGTCAGCTCCTGTCAATGTAATTATGGGACTTTCCTTTATCACAGAAGGAGCTATTCCCTTTGCAGCCGCTGATCCACTTCATGTAATCCCTTCCTGTATGATCGGTTCTGCTGTAGCAGGTGCTCTTTCCATGATGTTTGGGTGTGAACTGATGGCACCTCATGGTGGAATCTGGGTTATTGCAGTAATTTCCAATCGATTTGGTTACATTGCAGCACTTGCAATTGGTGTAGTTGTGACTGCAGTTTTACTGGGATTACTCAAAAAGAAAGTGGAAGAGTAATAGATAGAAAGATTTGATTTTACCTTTGATACATTTACATCGTTTTAGATGATTTTATCCCTAACTATAAATATAAAAAAGAAGCATTCGTTCCATTTTTCAGGCCCAGGACGGATGCTTCTTTGACGTTTTTTGATAAAAGAATTTTTCTTTCTGGTACAGATTATGCATGATAGAAATGTTGAATAAAGGAAATAAAATTTTGTGTATGTTCTTTTAATAAGTTATTTTTCCGGTAGATTAGATAAAGAGTGCGGTTTTTTTGATATTGGGGAAGTAAGAAGGTCAAAAGCTTCTTATCCTGACACATGTTTTCTGCGGCTTTTTGGGAAATGATGGAGATGCCAAGTCCACCGGCAACCAGACGCTTAATGGATTCCTGATCGTTTAAACGGGCCGTAATATGTAAATCAGACTCTTGAATCCCCATTTTTTCAAAATAAGATTCTGCATATTTTTTGCTGCCACTTCCCTGTTCTCTTAAAAGAATCGGAGAATTTAAAATCTCTTCCAGAGGGAAAATATCATTCTCTCTTTCTTTTAAGGTGAGAAAATGTTCATTTACCGGGGTGATCATAACCATAGAATCCTGATAAAATGGGATAAAAACAATGGATTCATCCTGTATCTTCATTCCGACCAGACCAACTTCAAATCGGTTTTCTAAAAGTCCCTCGATAATGCCCTGACTATCACTTTGATGAATGACAAAACGGATTTCCTCCTGGTCTTTTCGATAGAGAGGAAGAATCTCAGGCAGAATATAAGTGGATGGTATTGTGGAAGCTCCCAATTGAATTACTTTATGATTTTCTTCATTCCATCGCTTTAAAAGGTTGTCTTTCAAATCCATAATATGCTGGGCACATTCATATAGCTCCTGGCCCCGTGGTGTCACTTCGATGCTTTTTGTCGTTCTTAAAATAAGCCGGGAATCCAGCTCTTCTTCTAAAAGACGAATATGGGAACTGATGGTAGGCTGGGATAAAAATAATTTTTCTGCTGCTTTTGTGAAGCTTTTATATTTTACGACGGCACAAAAAGATGCCAGTTGTTTAAAGTCCATAGGTTTTCCTCTTTCATTGAAATGAATCATTTGCATGTGTTATATTTATCATAACATAGATATATTTGAATTTCAAATAGTATCAATTGTTTTATAAATAAATATAAAGGAACAGAAGGAGTTATCCAAGACTTATTGAGGCTTATTGAGAAAGAAAAAGTGTTGACGAAAAATCAGAAGGGTGTAAAATAATAAAGAATGAGGTCTTTGTAAAAAAGACCGGACAGGAGTGAAAAAGAATATGAAGACAATAGGACGAAATGAGCCCTGCTGGTGCGGCAGTGGAAGAAAATACAAACAGTGTCATGGACATTTTGATGAGAAGTTAAAAGAATTAGAAGACAAAGGACATATCATACCTCCGCGAGATATTATTAAGACACCGGAGCAGATTGAGAAGATCAAAGAGAGCTGTGCCATTAATATTGCAGTGCTCGACTATGTGGGAGAGCATATTAAGGCGGGAATGTCTACGGAAGAGATTGATAAGATGGTCTATGAGCAGACTACGAG
>JAUNBT010000461.1 GCA_030526985.1 Lachnospiraceae bacterium
TGTACGAACTGAGGAACCATACATATAATTAGCTCCCTTTGCATGGCAGGTGATCTCTGTAATGGTTTTATCTGCAAACGGAACATTCACACGTCCATATCCTGTTCCGACTGTAAATGCAATTTCATCTGTTTGAATTCCAGTTAAATCCTTCACCTTTTTCATAGCATTCACAGCAGAATCCTTGCTGCTTGACCCGGTTCTGACACTTGCATAAGCAAGCAACTTTTTATCTGCCAAAATAACCGCTTGTGTACTTGTAGAACCAATATCTACTCCAGCTGTCAAACAGCTGTTTTTCCATTCCTGAATATCTGGATTTACCCAGCTTTCTTCCGTCCATCTCCAATAATCCTTTTTCATTTGATACTCCTTTTAAATCTGTGCAGCCAGAAGTGCTGCTCCATAAGCACTGACATATTCTGAATAAGGCACTACACATATATCTTGTCCCATCTCTTTTTTTAAGGCTTCCATAAGACCTGGGTTCAAAGTCAATCCTCCAATCGCTCCTATATTTTTTACTTTGCCAAAACGGTTTATAAGTGTAATAACATGGGATGCTGCACCCGTCAAAATCCCCCATGCAATATCTGATGAATCTTCATTTTGATGAATCAAAGAAATCACCTCTGATTCCACAAAGACTACGCACTGCGCTGAAAGACTAATATTTTTTTTATGATGCAGAGCAAGACTTCCAAACTCTTCTGTAGATGTCTCCAAAACACGGGCCATATTTTCAATAAAAGTTCCACTCCCGGAAGCACATTTATCATTTACCTCATACCCTTGCACTTTGTGGTTATCATCCAGTCTGATTACTCGATTTCGTTCCGCTCCAAGATCCAAGACACATCTACATTCCGGCATCAGGCGACAGACTCCTGCTGCTGCAGCCATAATTTCATTTACGTGGCCATCTCCCACCTGAATTGTCTTTGATCCAACTCCTGTAGTATATATTTTCTCGACAACTGACATATTAAGATTACTCTTATCTAAAAGTTGTCGAATCATTTCTTCCGCTACTTCATTTGCATTAAAATTTGTACGTGCAAGTGCCATGGAGATGATTTCTTCGTCTCGGATGATTACTGCTTTTGTGCGCTGTGTTCCTGAATCAATTCCAATTGTTATCATGATAGTCCTCCCTTTATTCTGTAACAATGTCCGCCACTTTATTAATTTCAGGAACTTTCAATGATATCTCTTCTCCCGAAAGACTCTCTTCTAAAAGTTGTCTGTTAGCAGGGATACCACAGATAATATTTTGTTTCTTTTCAATCGCTTTTTTTATTATTAATTCTGTCGTATCATCTATTTTATTCAAAATATAATAAACCGGTTTTTGAATATGATCCGCCAATTTTGTAATCTTATCAGCCAATTGAAGAGATTCATATGAAGGATCACAAACCATGAATATTAAATCCATGTCGTCATCTATACCCCTTCCAAAATGTTCAATTCCTGCTTCCATATCTAAAATAGCCACTTGATTATCTGTCAACTTCAGATTCATAATAAATGCCTTTAATACAGCATGAAACGGACAAGCACATCCCTCATTAATCTCTCGAATTTTTCCACTACACATTAATTTAATTCCATTTTTTTCAGTAAAATACATTGGTGGAATATCTGACAATCCCCAATCTTCTTTAAAATATCGATTCATAAAATTTGTCCGTTCTTCCTGTGTTGAACCCATATTTTGAACAAATCCCATCTTGCCTCCAACGTATTCCATAAAATCATCCGGATTATCCATCCCCAAATGTCTATGCAATCCATAATTCGACTCATCTGCATCTACAATCAAAACTTCTTTTCCTCTTGTGACAAGCTCCCTTGCTAATAATGCTACAATTGTACTTTTTCCTGAACCGCCTTTTCCGCATACCGAAACCTTCATAACTTTCTCCTTTTTTTCTTCATATTT
>JAUNBT010000099.1 GCA_030526985.1 Lachnospiraceae bacterium
TATTTTGTTGTCCCGAAAAATCAGGAAAGTTTATTTGATCTTTTCCAGATCTTCATTTCCTCTGCTTCCTTAATCAGATCATCCCTAAAATCCGGATGGGCAATGGAAATGATTTTCTCACACCTTTCCCATGTAGAAGTTCCTTTTAAACATACCTTTCCATACTCGGTCACAAGATAGTGGATATTCGCCCTTGTATCTGTTACCACACTTCCTTTGTCTAATGTGGGAAGAATTCTGGATTTTAAAGTGCCATCCTTTGCCATAAAAGCAGACGAACAACAGATAAAGCTCTTTCCACCGGGAGAAAGATAAGCGCCAAGTACGAAATCCAGCTGGCCGCCTGCTCCGCTGATATGGCGGGTTCCGGCTGTCTCTGCATTAACCTGACCGAATAAATCCACATTCACAGCATTATTAATGGAAATGAAGTTAGAAAGCTGGGATACCGTCCGCACATCATTGACATAATCAACCGGTGCACCAAGACACTCCGGATTATCGTCGAGATAATCGTATAATTTCTGGGTTCCGGCTCCAAAGGCATATACCTGTTTTCCACGGTCAAGACTTTTTTTCTTTCCGGTTATTTTACCAGCTTTTGCAATATCAACAAAGGCATCCACATACATTTCCGTATGTACTCCCAAGTCTTTCAAATCAGACTGGGCAATTAGACTGCCCACCGCATTTGGCATACCGCCGATTCCCAACTGTAAGCATGCGCCATCCGGAATCTCTTCTAAAATCAGCTCCGCCACCTTGTTGCTGATTTCATCCGCTTTTGCTGCCGGAAGCTCATCCATATTATCGTTATTTCCCTCTACGATATAATCTACTTGAGAAATGTGGATGGCTTCCCCGTATTTTCCAAGACAGCGGGGCAGCTTTTCATTGATTTCTACGATAATCACATCTGCTTTTTCGCACACTTCCTCCATATGGGATGCATTGGGACCAAAATTAAAGTATCCATGCTTGTCCGGAGGGGTCACCTGAAACATTGCCACATCCACTCGTTCTACATTTTCTTTATAATATCTTGGCAGCTCTGAGTAACGGACCGGACAATAATATGCCATGCCGGAATCTATCATCTTTCTCTCGATTCCAGTCATATGCCAGGAATTCCAGATAAAATGTTCCTTTGCATTCTCTACCTTAAATATTTCCAATGGGCGAAGAGCAATTCCACCCCGGATATTTACATTTTCAAGTTCATCTGCTCTTTTGGCAAGTGCTCTGTCTAAAAGAATCGGATGGGCTGTGCACCATCCATAATCAACCCAGTCACCGGATTTTATGATTTTGACAGCTTCCTCGGCCGTCACTAATTTTTTTCCATATTCCTTGTAAAAACTCATGGCTCCTACTCCTTTTCTTTTTTTCTCTCAATCCGTGGAAAAAGCGGCTCACAGCGATCATATCTTTTTTCAAACGGACACAGACCAAATGCATGCAAACTGTTCCAGCTGCGGTATTCTTCCTCCACATTTAAATAATCCAGAATTTTTTTCCCTGTTTCTGGCATAAAGGGCCCAATTAAAATGCCTAGAAAACGGAGACTTTCGGAAAGCTGGTACATTACCTGGGCCAGCCGGTCCTTCTCCTCCGGATTTTTTCCCAATGCCCACGGTTTATTTTCATCAATATATTTATTCGTCGCCGACACGGCTTTCCAGATTGTCTCTAAAGCCTTTGCAAAATCCGGCTGATCCATAAGCTTTGATACTTTCCCCGGGAGAGAAATCATCTGTTCTTTTAATTCTTCATCCTCCGGTCTTTCTTCCCGAACAGGTGGAATTTGACCATCGAAATATTTTACTGTCATTGCAGTTGTCCGGTTCAAAAGGTTTCCAAGGTCATTGGCAAGATCTGAATTGATTCTGGAAATCAAAAGATCTTCACTGTAAGCAGAATCGCCGCCAAAATTCATCTCTCTTAAAATGTAATAACGCAGGGCATCTGTGCCGTATTTTTTTACCAGTTCAACCGGGTCTACCACATTTCCAAGGGATTTTGACATCTTACCTTCTTTCAATAAAATCCACCCATGACCATATATTTTCTCAGGCAATGGTAAATCAAGGGCCATAAGAATGATTGGCCAGTAAATCGTATGAAAACGGATAATGTCCTTTCCGACTAACTGAAGGTCCGGCGGCCAATAGGAAGCCATCTTATCTTCTTTCTCGTTACAATATCCTAAAGCTGACAGATAGTTGGGAAGTGCATCGATCCATACATACACCACATGACCCGGATCGAAATCCACAGGAACTCCCCACTGAAAAGAGGTACGGGATACACATAGATCCTGCAGTCCCGGTTTAATAAAATTATTGATCATCTCATTTTTTCTGGCCTCCGGCTGGATAAAATCCGGATGCTCTTCCATATATGCCAAAAGACGATCCGCATACTTTGACATTCTAAAAAAATAAGCCTCCTCCGATGCCTGCTCTAATTTTCTTTTACAATCGGGGCAGATTCCATCTGGTGCCTGACTTTCTGTCCAAAAAGATTCACAGGGTGTGCAATACAATCCCTCATATTTTCCCTTATAAATATCTCCCTGTTCATAAAGCTTCCGAAAAATCGCCTGAATCGTCTCGATATGATCTACATCTGTTGTCCTTATAAATTGATTATATTGAACATTCATCGTATCCCACAGTTTTTTCACCCCGGAAACAACTCCGTCTACATACTCCTGTGGGGACATATTGTGTTCTAAGGCTATCTTTTCTATTTTTTGTCCATGTTCGTCGGTTCCTGTTATAAAATAAGAATCGTATCCCTGCAGTTTTTTAAACCGGTTCATGGTATCTGCGGCAACGGTCGTATAAGTGTGTCCAATATGAAGATCGCTGCTGGGATAATATATTGGGGTCGTTACATAAAATTTCTTTTGTCCGCTCATCTCTTTTATCCTCCCTGCTTTCGCAAACCGGATTTCTTCTTTTTCTTTCATCAGTAAAAGCCGGAAACTTGCTCCGGCTTTTACTCTATAAAATGCAATAAGGAAAAATCCTAAAATGGCTGTTTATTACTGAATGGAATCCTCGTCCTTATCACTGTAAGCACGGTGTACTTCTTCAGCATCACCTACAATTGCCTGTACTACAAACACATTTCCAGGAGGGCATCCTGGTACCCATCTTCCTTTGTCTTTCAAATGTCTTGTACATTTTCCAATTAAAATGGTATTGTCCGGTGTAGATTCCGGCGGAAGTTCTTTTACAGGACCAACTGCAATAATCTTGTCCTCAAGATATTTTGCATAACCGCCATTTTTTAAATCCATCAGAGAACTGATGACTGTGTTATGACATCCTGTACAGGCATTTTCATCAAAAATCAGAGTATAAGGAGGAAGTCCCGGAATCTCAACTTCACTGGCCCGTTTAAATCTGTGATAAACGCTCTCAATCGTCTCTCCGACAACTTCAATCTTATCCAAATTCATCTCGCCAAGTCCTCTTGAATAAGCTTCCACCGTAAGCATAGGTGCATCTACTTCATAACCCATAACTGCACTTGTCACTGCATCTCCGGCTACAATATCTTTCGAGCCAACAATCAATTTCATCTCAACTGTCTCGCCAAAGATTGGGCCTAATCCCTGCTGTCCATAGGTTCCATCAATAATACTTAACACTGGTTTTACAGTCTGAATAATATCAATGACACCGGGAACCACACCAAGCGTATGGAATAATTTCTTTTGACCGTCTGCAATTAAGCCCTTTAAGTTTTTAAGGCCTAAGGTTACCTCAGTCTGATCATGGGTCTTCATAACTGGAATAGAAATGATTGCATCTGCATCTGCGATGACTTCCCATGTAGTAATTTCATCTACAATCTTTCCATTTTCTACTTTCATCTTTTTGATTTTTTCTTTTTTCAAATCAATTACAGTGTAGCCTTCTTCACGAAGCTTTCCATATCCTGTTTTTTGAATGACTTCTTCCGTGTCAACGCCGGCTGCGGAAGACTCTGCAATAATCGGCTCAGCGCCTTCTTCCTGCACCATCTCTGCAAGTGCTTTGACAACTTCCCAGCGGGTAATTCCTCCGGATAATCTGTCTGCCGGCACTGCTACAAGGTTTGGATTTAAAATAACCTTATAACCTGGCTTAATGATATCGCTCAATCCGCCTAAGTCAGCGACTACGGTTCTGACAGTTTCACGAATACTTTCATAGCTGTGGTCCTTAATTTTTCTCATGGAAACAACTGACATATTTTTTCCTCCTGTTCGATTTCCTCTTATTCCAGAATAGGGATTCCATACTGAAATCTGAAATCCCTATTCCACTATCTAGAATTATTATACCTAATTTATTGTACTCTTGTCAACTTGTATTTGTTGTATAACAACATTTTTATTGATTTGCTTTTGCACGATTGACTGCTTCTGTCAGTTCTGGCAGAATCTTTAGAGCATCTCCCACAATTCCGTAGTCAGCAACATCAAAAATAGGTGCTGTTTCATCCTTGTTGATGGCAATAATAATCTCAGATTCTTCCATCCCTGCTACATGCTGAATTGCACCGGAAATGCCGATTGCAAAATATACATTCGGTCGAACCGTCTTCCCTGTCTGTCCTACCTGAAGCTCTTTTGGCTTCCATCCACTGTCAACCACTGCACGGGAACAGGAAACTGTCCCACCGATTGCTTTTGCAAATGCATCAAGAATGGCAAAGTTTTCCGGATTTCCAACTCCTCTTCCGCCAGATACGAGAATTTTAGCATCCTGAATATCTGCTGTCTGGGAAGCTGCTTTTACAATCTCTAAGATTTCAACATAGTTATGATCTACTTTCAATCCTGGATTGTATTCTATGATTTCTGCTTTTGCATCATCGATAGGAGCAATTTTTTGCATTACACCGGGACGTACCGTTGCCATCTGAGGACGGTTATCCGGGCAGGCAATCGTTGCAATGGTATTTCCACCAAATGCCGGCCTTGTCATCAGAAGCTGGTTATGCTTTGTCTCTCTTGCAGCTGACGGTGTCAATGGGAAATCTCCAATCTCTAATTTTGTACAGTCAGCAGTCAGTCCGGTGGCAACTCTTGCAGAGACACGAGGTCCTAAGTCTCTTCCGATTGCTGTTGCACCAACTAATAAAATCTCCGGTTTATATTCTTGAATAACAGAAGCTAACGCATGGGTATAGGGTTCTGTTCTGTATTCTTTTAACTCAGGGTCATCTACAACAATGACTTTATCTGCTCCATAACGGGCAAGCTCCTCTGTCAATTCCTTGATTTGATGACCTAAAAGAACTGCTGTTACGTCGGTACTTAATGCAGCTGCCAATTCTTTTGCTTTTCCAAGCAGCTCTAAGGCAATACCACTTAATTTATTATCCACCTGCTGGGCAAAAATAAAGACTCCCTTATATTCTTCTAAATTCATTTTATTCACCACATTTCCTTTATATTAGATTACGTGTTTTTCGGTAAGCTTATCTATAATATAATCAACAGCTTCTTTTGTTGTTTCCGGTGAAACTTGTACTCCGGCACCTTTTCTAACTTTATCGGATGCTTTTGCAATTTTTGTCGGAGAACCGGAAAGGCCAAGATTACTGTCATCTACATCGACAAGATCTTTTCTTCCCCATGTCGTAATTTCCGCTTTACATGCATCAAAAATTCCACCTGGTGTCATGTAACGTGGAGTATTCAGTTCAGAAAGAGCTGTGACAAGACATGGCATCTTTGCCTTCAAAATATGATAACGGTCATCATATTGACGTTTTACGATAACACTATCTCCCTCAATCTTAATGTCTTCTGCATAGGAAATGACAGGGATATTTAAATGTTCTGAAATCTGTGGTCCGACCTGCGCCGTATCACCATCAATTGCCTGACGTCCTGTAATAATTAAATCATAGTCTAATTTTCTGAGTGCTCCTGCAAGTGTAGTGGATGTGGCCCATGTATCTGCCCCGCCGAGCACTCTGTCCGTTACAAGAATTCCTTTATCTGCACCCATTGCAAGTGCTTCTCTTAATACATCCTCTGCCTTGGGAAGACCCATGGTAAGAACCGTCACTTCTGCTCCATATTCATCCTTCATCCGAAGAGCTGCTTCTAATCCCGCTTTATCATCCGGGTTCATAATTGCCAGCATGGCACCGCGGTCAAGCGTTCCATCCGGATTAAATTTTACACCGCCTTTTGTATCAGGCACCTGTTTGATACAAACTACTATCTTCAAGATATTTGCCTCCTTTTATTTGACCGGTTCCATCTTTTACCGGATTATTTCAGTAAATTTCCAGAGATGACCATACGCTGTACCTCTGAGGTTCCCTCATAGATCTCCGTAATCTTTGCATCACGCATCATACGCTCTACATCGTACTCTCTCGTATATCCGTATCCACCATGAAGCTGGACTGCTTTTGTTGTCACTTCCATTGCCACCTCTGCGGCATATAATTTTGCCTGAGCAGCTTCTACTGTATAAGATTTTTGTGTTGCCTTTGCCATGGCTGCTTTGTATACTAACTGTTTTGCAGCTTCCACTTTTGTCGCCATGTCCGCAAGCTGGAACTGAGTGTTTTGGAATGCGCTTAAGGATCTTCCAAACTGTTTTCTCTCTTTTACATAGTTTACAGTTGCTTCTAATGCGCCCTCGGCAATTCCTAATGCCTGTGCTGCAATTCCAATTCGTCCGCCGTCTAAGGTGTGCATTGCAATAGAGAAGCCTTTTCCCATCTTTCCAAGGAGATTCTCCTTTGGAATGCGGCAGTCCTGGAAAATCAACTCATAAGTAGCAGAACCACGGATACCCATCTTCTTTTCTTTTGTTCCAAATGTAAAACCTGGTGTGTTTTTTTCTACGATAAAAGCGGAGAAATTCTTTTTCTTTCTTCCTTTTTTATCAGTATCTATACTTGTAATCGCAATGACAATATAAATATCTGCATACTCGCCATTGGTGATAAAACACTTTGTTCCATTCAATACCCATTCATCGCCGTCTAATACGGCTCTTGTCTGAACACCTTGAGCATCTGTTCCAGCCCCTGCTTCAGTAAGACCAAATGCACCAAGCTTTGTGCCGTCTGCCAATGGAACAAGATATTTTCTCTTCTGCTCTTCGGTTCCATAAGTCTGAATCGGACCACAGCAAAGAGAGGTATGTCCGGATACGATAACGGCTGTTGTTGCACAGCATTTTGCCAGTTCCTCTACGCACATCGCATAGGTCAGAGGATCACATCCCTGTCCGCCATATTCTTTTGGCACCGGAATTCCTAAAAATCCCTGTTTTTTCATCTTGTCTACTGTCTCAGCCGGAAAACGCTCCAGCTCGTCTACCTCCTGTGCCAGAGGTTTTACTTCATTTTGAGCAAATTCGCGAAACAGCTGTCTTGCCATCTCATGCTCTTTTTTTAATGTAAAATCCATGTCTTCCTCCTTTTTGGTACATTCCTTTTTGGTTTAACAAAACTCGATTACTGTGGCAATTGCCGGGCCGCCGCCGACGCAAAGAGAAGCCGCTCCATAACGGATTTGCTCTCTTAATCCTTCATAAATCAAACTGACTAAGATTCTTACGCCGGTAGCTCCTACCGGATGTCCCAAGGCAATGCCGGAACCGTTTCTGTTTACTTTATCCATTCCAAGCTTTAGTTCTCTCTCGCATGCGAGGAACTGTGCTGCAAATGCTTCATTGATTTCAAAATATTCTATGTCATTCATCGTAAGCCCTGCTGCCTTTACCGCTTTGGGAAGGGCATATACCGGACCAATTCCCATATAAGCCGGAGCGACTCCAGCTGATGCAGTACCGATTATTTTAGCAACAGGCTTTACCTGATAACGTTCCATGGCTTCTTTGCTCATTAATACAAGTGCCGCTGCACCATCATTGATTCCGGATGCATTTCCTGCTGTCACTGTACCGTCCTTTATAAATGCCGGTTTTAATGCTGCTAACTGTTCCTTTGAGCTGTTCTTTGGATGTTCGTCTTTTTCTACGATTGTCACCCGTCCTTTCCGGTCTTTTATCTCAACCGGAACGATTTCATCTGTGAATCTGCCTTCTGCCTGTGCTTTTAATGCTCTTTGATGGCTTAGATAGGCCAGTTCATCCTGTTCTTCTCTTGAAATATTATATTTTACAGCCAAATTTTCTGCTGTTCTTCCCATGTGATAGTCACAGATTGCACAATTTAACCCATCATAAGTAATGGAATCATACATCTTCATATCGCCGGACCGCTTTCCACGTCCCTCTTTTAATATGTACGCTGCATTTGACATACTCTCCATGCCGATTGCAATTCCAACCTCTGTCTTTCCCAGCATAATCTGCTGGCTTAACACTTCCACTGCTCTCATCCCGGAACCGCATTGCTGGTCAATCGTGCAGGCATATCCATTTTCCGGAAATCCACAGTTGATCTGAATCTGTCGGGCCGGATTTCCTTTTTGACCACCTTTATAAATCATGCCTGCTATGATTTCTTCCACACATTCTTTTTCAATGCCGGCTCTTTTTACTGCTTCCTTTGCTGCAATGCCTCCGAGCTCCACAACGCTAAGGGGTGACAATGCTCCCCGAAAATCTCCAATGGGAGTTCTTGCCGCTGATACAATATATACTTCTCTGGTTTCCATCCTGCACCCTCCTTCTTATAACACAAACTGGATGGTAACTTTGGCCATCCAGTCTGCATTTGTCTTCATCAGATTAACATAAAACTTTTTTATAAAACGGATGTCTCAATCCGCATCTTAGCATTCCCTTTTTCAGTGAAATTTTACGGATAAATTCCGCGGATTCTTGTCGCTGCACTTAAACGTTTTAATGCAAGCATGTAAGCTGCAATACGGAAGGATACGTTAGACTCTGCTGCGATATCTCTTACATCTCCATAGCTCTTAACAAGAATTTTTCTCAAATTATCATTGACCTGATCTTCGTCCCATCCGAAGTTCTGCAGGTTTTGTACCCATTCAAAATAGGAAACAACAACGCCTCCTGCATTTACTAAAATATCTGGAACAGCAATGATTCCACGTTTATTCAAAATCTCATCTGCATCGGCTGTAGTAGGTCCGTTTGCTCCCTCAACGATTAATTTTGCTTTTACGCTTTCTGCATTAAAAGCAGTAATCTGGTTCTCAAGAGCACATGGTACTAACACATCACAATCACAGGTAATTAATCCTTCATTATCAATTTATTTTTTTGTGTTTTTGACGAAAATATTGTCTTTTACATCTTTCACGCATTGATTTAATGCTTGTACATAAAAGCTAATATCCATATTTATTGTGGCACTGTCGAAACCGGCTTCTAGCCTCTTTACCGCAGTCTTTGTACTGTCACAATAAATCATAGTAAACTTACCTGCTGCCCTCACTGCGCGGATGATTCTTTCCAATGCCTTAAGAAAATCCGGGTTATCAAACTGGCCAGGTATGCCCATTGCCACAGATAAATCGTTGGGGCCGACGAAAATACCATCTACTCCTTCGGTCGCTGCAATCTCCTCAATCTCATTCAAACATCCCATTGTTTCACATTGAGGAATCAAAAGCTGATTGTGATTGCAGGTGTCAAAATAATCCTGAAGATCTCCTTTTGCATGATCTGCATAACCATATCCGGCACATCTTCCAAAAGCTACCCCTCTTTCCCCTATAGGAAAATATTTTCCGACCCGGACGATTTCTTTGATTTCCTCAAGTGACTTAACCTGTGGAATGATCAGACCTTTTGCTCCAATGTCAAGCATTTTCAAAATCGAATTCCGATTCGTATCCTTGACCCGGACAAGGGGAGTGACACTCTCTAGCTGATCTAAGCCCCTTAAAATTTCCATGGTACTTTCCACACCATAAGGTCCATGCTCACTGTCCACAATCACATAATCTAAATCTGTAAATCCAACCACTTCTCCTACTGTGCCAAGACCCATCTCAAAAAAAGTTCCTATAGTCTTTTCTCCCTTTTGTGTTTTCTCTAAAAATATATTTTTCATCTGCTTTACAAACTCCTTCTCCTTTTTCAATTCAATTTTTCACTTTTAATTCATCTTACTCTGCTTTTTCAAAAGCAAATTTCTGCTGCAATTCTTTCGATATGGCATTCGCCGTCTCTTTGATATCCTCCACTAATTCTGGTAGTTCTCCAAAATCCAGTCTCTGTTTTGGAATTGAGGTGCTGATTGCGGCAACACATTTATTCTGACGGTCGTACACCGGTGCTGCGATACAAAACAATCCTTTTTGAAATTCTTCGTCTTCTACGGCATAGCCTCTCTCTCTTATTTTTTCCAACGCATTGATAAAATCCTGGGTTTTAATATGCAATGGCATGTCTTTATCAGCCCGGCTAAGCTCAATCATTTTTTTCAATTCCTGATTGGGAAGCTGGGATAACAGACAGCGGCCTAAGGCAGTACTTACTGCCGGATACGCCGTTCCCACATCAAAGTTTGGCCGTACAATAAAAGGAGACTCCACCTTTGCTAAATACATTACCTTTGTCCCTTTTAATTCCGCTAGGTTCACTGTCTCATGATGCTTATCCACCAGTTTTTCCATATGGAGTTTCGCCTGCTGAATCCAATTGTCTCCATGGGAATACCGGCTGCTGATTCGAAAAAATGCCATTCCTAACCGATATTTTGTATTATGGGTATTCTGTGTAAGAAACTCCCTCATAACGAGAGTATTGACAATTCTTTGCACTGTACTTGGGGGTATATTTGTATTTTCACTGATCTCTTTAATTCCATACTCTTCTTTTCGTGCATATAATTCCATAATCTGAAGCGTTTTTATCAGCGATTTAGAGCAGGATCCATTTTCATAGTTCTCTTTTTTTGTCATTTTCTTCCTCCCTTCCCCGAATCTTTGTAGAGAAAAAGCTGCAGAACGTGGGGATCCGTTCGCAGCTTTTTTATCTCTATAGGAGGTCACTATAAGTATCTCTTACATATTTTTCAATGCGGGATACTGCTTCAATAAGATTCTCATCAGAATTTGCAAACACACACCGGATGTATCCTACACCCATTTTGCCGAATGCCGAACCTGGAACAGCAACGACTCTGGCGTATTTTACAAGGTCTTCTGCAAACTCCTGAGAAGTTTTTCCGAAGGCTTTTATATTAGCAAATGCATAAAAGCTTCCTGGTGACTTCATGCAGCTGATTCCGGGGAT
>JAUNBT010000462.1 GCA_030526985.1 Lachnospiraceae bacterium
TCAATGATTGCATTATGGGATATGAGTGGATGTTGAATCAAGGAATAAAAGCGGAAAACATTGTCTTTCTGGGAGAATCTGCCGGCGGCAATCTGGTTCTGGCCACAGCAGTTGGATGCAAGCAAAGAAATATCCCTCAACCGGCGGGGATTGCCGCCATTAGTCCGGTAGTTGACTTAAACTTTAAATTCCCATCCTATAGGGAACGTATCAACAGAGAATGTATTATACCTTGTAATCAGGATCGGTTCGCACAGCACGAATATATGGAAGATAAAGATTTATCTAATCCGCTGGCATCACCATACTATGGTGATTGTAAAGGATTTCCACCAGTATTTCTTGGGGTAAGTACGGAAGAGTCATTATTTGATGATTCCATTCGTATGCACGAAAAATTATTAAAAGAAGGTGTGAATTCCAGACTTGTTGTATGGGAGAACATGTGGCACACCTTCTATATGTTGGATTTCCCGGAAAGCTGGTTTGTATTTGAACAAGTAAGCGATTTTTATCTTAGTTTGCAGGAGGAAAAATGAAGTTTCAGGATTTTACCAAGACGCAACCATTGTTTCAGACAAAATCATTAGGTGACGGTATTTATGTGATACAAGATGTTGTTGGTGTGGAAATGTATCTGATAGAAGGTGATGAAAAAGCTCTTCTCATAGATACAGGAATTGGCATTGGAAACCTAAAAGATGTAGTGGAGAAAATAACGAATAAACCGATAATGGTATATTTAACTCATGGTCATGTTGATCATGCAGGTGGAATATATAATTTCGATAAAGTTTGGGTGGACATGCAAGATATTGACCTCCTTCAGAAACATACGAAAGTAGAATTTCGACTTGATTTCGCCAGTGCTTATATTCCTGAGCTAAAGGAAATAGAGGACGCAAAAAATCATATGCCGTATCATGATCATATAAAACTATTTCCCGTTTGCTGTAAGAATCAGATTGAGCTGGGAAATCGTAAATTACAGGTGATAGACTTGAAAGGTCACACGCAGGGGTCTATCGGCTTTTACGATGAAAAAACAAAAACATTGTTTGCGGGAGATGCGTGTAACAACTCTACATTTTTGTTTTTGGAGGAATCAACATCGGTAAGTGGATATAAGAAAACGCTTTTGCAATTAAAAGAAAAATGGATGTCAAGAATAGATCATTTCATCATTTGTCATGAATATATAGAAATTCCAACATCGGTAGTTGATGATGTAATAAATTGCTGTGATATGGTCATAGAAGGTCAGGCGTCAGGGATCGAATTCATTATTCCTTATGTACCATTTCAAAATGGACGTTCTTACTGGGCTGCAAATGGAGCGGAACATAGAGAAAAAGTGGATGGTAAAATCGGTAATTTAATTTATGATGTAGATAAAGTTTTATAAAATATGCCGTAAAGGAAAGACAAAAATATATGAAATCACCATGCATATAATAATCAAATGAAAAAGCACTTTACATCATGTAGAGTGCTTTTTCATTTGCTCAGATATAGTATTTAGCTATAACTAATCAAAGCTTTTAAGAATTATACAAATCCCAAAAATAATGATAAGATTACTTTTGTTTAAAACATATTAAATAAATAGGATATATAGGAATTATTTAAAAGAGGAGACTAATTATTATGACAAGAGCGATTGAGACACGATGTCTTCATTTGAAAGAAGACGAAAGTGAAACAAAACATTATGGAACAATAAGTTATCCAATCTATCAGACAGCTACCTATGCACATCCAGGTGTTGGGAAAAGTACCGGATTTGATTATAGCAGATTACAAAATCCGACAAAAGAACATCTGGAAAAAATTGTTGCAGATTTGGAAAATGGTGTTGATGCATTTGCGTGTTCAACAGGAATGTCAGCAATTACTTTATTGATGGACTTGTTTAGACCAGGAGATCATATCATTGC
>JAUNBT010000463.1:0-1101 GCA_030526985.1 Lachnospiraceae bacterium
GAGGGCTATGAAAGTGCCATTTCTTGTTTAAAAGGAGGTTATGACCTTTTACCCAATGATGAAGCTATAAAAGCTAAAATAGCAGAGTATTCAGAATATCAGCCAGTGGCCCTTTACGATTTGGAGTACTTCAATTCTGGCTCATCTAAACAATTTGGTGATAAAAAATTTTATAGAGTGGATAATGGTGTAAAACTTAATGATGGCACTACTTATGAGAAAGGTATTTGCATGGGATATTACGAATGGGAAGAATACAAAATAGACGGTGCTTATAAAGTATTTACCGGTAGATTAGGCATGAGTTTTGAAGATAGGTCAGCGAACAGAGTGAAAGAATCAATTAAAGTGTATGGTGATGATGTGTTACTCTATACCTCTACATCGTTTTTGGGTGGGGTGGAACCAGAAGATTTCAGTATCGATATAACGGGCATTGACAAACTAAAAATAGAAAGACAAAGTGCTGAAAATCATATAACTGATTTATATATGGTCAATGCTTTGTTATATAAGTAATTTACAAAAAATATAATGGAGGGAAAATAATGAAATGCAGTCAATGTGGTAAGGAACTAACAGCCTGTTCTGTCTTCTGCGACCAATGCGGGGCTAAAGTTGAAAGTAAGTCTGAAGAAATAATATGTCAATGTGGCAATAAGTTATCGCCACATGCAAGATTTTGTGGCGAATGCGGTGCTAATGTCGAGAAAAAAACTACCCCTATTTATCAAAGTTATGTAAAAACAGAAAATACAACCATTGAAGATAATCACGTCAATGATAATAAAAAAACCAGATTCATGCCACCACCAGCCAAATCTGCCTATAAGGATACCAATTATAGTAATTATATCAACTTTTATATCCCTACTACCATTTGGATCTCCGGTTTGCGCATAGTAGCCTATATAGGTTTTTTTGCTGTTATAATTTTGGGTATTTATCAATGGACGGAATTTGCTGATTATGGAGAAGGGGGCTTTGGCTTCTTAATATTCATTGTATGCGCCATTGTTGCCTTTTTGGTGGTTGCCTCTTTAATGGTTTTTCTCGATATGGCTAATGATGTCAACCAAATTAGAAAAATTATTGAAAAAT
>JAUNBT010000463.1:1132-1934 GCA_030526985.1 Lachnospiraceae bacterium
GTTATGAAAAAAGTATACAGCTTAGTTATAATAATATTATGTGTATGGTGTATAGCTGGTAGCGGTTGTGAAAAAGACTATTCAGGTGTTTGGTATGGACTAAATGAATCTACCTTATATTACGATGGTTATAACAATGATTACATTCCTAAATTGGTATTGAAAGAAGATTATACTTATTCCAGTGATAGCTACAATAGCGGAACTTATTATGTCAGTGATGAAATCATATTTTTAGAACCTGATGAAAGCTATTTAAGAGAATTAACCATTTCTAACCGTTCTAGCGCCGCTGCCAAGCTAGATTTTCAAGATAAAGGAACTGGAACCGTAATCATTGCTAACGAAGCTACTGATAGTAGTAATTATGCTACTCTTTATTACCCCAATCAAAAAGAATGGCAAAAGGCGTGGGAAAAATTAGGAGAGCAAAGAACCGGACAGTTAAAAGAAACACTGGAAGAAACATTATGGTGTGCTTGGAATGAAGATTTATCAATCGATTTAGACAGCGATATATATGATACTTTTGAGTTTGACGGTTTTAGCATGTCTTATTGCCTCAGCGTAATCGAGGAAGATGAGGGAGATAATGGTAAACTTAGTGTTCTCAGATTCAATCATATTGAAGAAAGGACCGGCGTATGGGATTATGAAGTTATTGATTTTCATACTATTAGATTAACTGATACTCAAACCGGAGAACAAGAAGATGTTTATTGTGATAAGTATATAGAATACCTTGAGGGTGATGAACTAGAGTGTTTACAATTAACACTTGAGGGCGATGAACTAGAGTGTT
>JAUNBT010000464.1 GCA_030526985.1 Lachnospiraceae bacterium
AAATATCAAAAAAAATAAAAACCATCTCTGCCTATGTAACAAATAAAAATATGGATCTGGCAAAAACAAATATCAGCAATAATCTGAACAGCGCAATAAGCATCCCCGCCCGTTCCATTGTAACCATAGTTTACGATATAGATTAAGATACAGGCACTATCTCGAAGCATCCTATGAACGGCGCAAAGAAGTAGAAAACGGAGAGTCAACCATCCATACTCCAAATGTGGACTAGTGACTTCTTATGACCATTTTATTATTTATTTGGAAATATCTGCACTATTTAATATATTTGTATTTTACTAATATAGTACAGTTAAAAGGATTTTTAATAATCAATTTATTGATAGTTGTAAATTTTTATTTCTTTTTCTATTGATATCTGTACCTATATGATATGATCTATTCCAAATATTTTTCTCTTGAACGATGGAAAATCATTCTTATAATAGGATGGTTACAATTATTCGGGAGCCATATTTCATTGGTTGCCCAGGATAATGATATCTATTTTAAAAGCCTTATTGCACAACAATCGCTATCACAACTTACCGTTCCTTCAATTTTTCAGGATAGTAGGGGATTCCTTTGGTTTGGAACCCTTGATGGGTTAAACCGATATGACGGATACAACATAAAAGTGTTTCAATCATCGGCAGACAGACCTGAGAGTATCAGTTCAAACCATATTAATGCTATCACTGAAGACAGTGTAGGATACCTGTGGATTGGGACTGACAAAGGTTTGAATCGCTATTGTCACGCGAGCGGTGAATTCATAAGTTTTTTTAAGGATAAAGAAACGGAATACAATATCAGCAATGATAGAGTTTCATTCGTTTACCGGGACAAATTAGGACAAATCTGGATAGGTACGGAACAGGGGCTTGATTGTGTGAATCAGAAAACTCTCACCTTCACAAAACGAACCTTCAACCATTTCCTTTATAATAACCGGATTATTACGATCCATGACGATAGTTACGGAAACTTATGGATAGGCACATTAAAGGGATTGGTCAAATATAATATAAAAAGCAGTAAATATTTCATTTTCAGAAAAGAATCCCATAATTCCAATAGTATTACAAGTAACCATATACGGTCGGTCTTTGAAGATAGTCGCAAAAATTTATGGATCGGAACATCGGACGGCCTTAACCTATATGACCCTAAAAATGATAGTTTCCGCCATTTCGGCAAAACCATTTATCCTGATTTGACCCTTACCAATAATGCCGTAAGATGTATTATAGAAGATAAAGAACAAAATTTACTGATAGGGACGAATAAAGGATTGAATATTTTTAACCTGAACACCAAAACACTCAAAAAATATGTACCGGATAAAATTATTCCCGGTAGCCTTAATCATTTCTTTGTTTATTCCCTCTTTGTGGATAATGCTGAAACAGTTTGGATAGGGACTTTTAATGGTGGAGTAAACTATTTTAACCAGAAATATAACCAGTTCCGGTATTTTAATCCTGCCAACGATCTTGTGTATGGAGGTATCAACAAAATATTACTCAAAAACAATAATCTCTGGGTAGCAACAGACGGAGGAGGGTTATTAGAATATGATCAACAATACTCATTCAAAAATCAATATCTATTCGAAAAGGCACCGCGTCAGTTCAATTCAGCAAACTTTATAAACTCTATACTAGAGATAGACAATTCACTGCTGTTAGGAACCGAAACCGATCAACTCCTGTTATTTGATCTTCATTCAAAGAAAGTTGTGGAGACAATAAATAGTGTGAGTCACTCTTTTAATAATATGTATAAGACATCCGGAGGAGAATTACTACTCTGTGTAAATGATACGCTTGGTTTACGAAAATTAGATCTGAAAAAGAAAAAGCTTGAAACGGTCACCTATCTGAACAACGCAAACCGGGAAATGTTATTCCCCTTTTCCACATGT
>JAUNBT010000465.1 GCA_030526985.1 Lachnospiraceae bacterium
AAAACATTACAAGGACGGAAGACTTACACATCTCTTCCGTAGTTGACTTCATGGAGGACAGTTTGAGACGATACAAGGCCGTATTGTTCGTTGTGCTATTCCCTTGTAATTATTTGGTAGTTAACAAAAATAGCTGTAATTTTACATCGGAATAAGCGATATAAATTTTACGGTTAAAAATTGTAACAGTTATTTTTTATGCCCACTCGTTTGTTATTTGTTTGACGCTATATACCATCTGTTCTGGTATTTTCAAACATAACACCAACCTAATTGGTATAATTATACTCCTTTAGCTCTACCCAGATTACCGAGAAACGCAAGGAATTGACTACAAAGGTTCATTGTAATTCATGCTATCAGGTATTTCTGGTTTATAAAAATAAATCAATTAATTTGAGATTATGAGAGGAATATTATTATCTACTACTAACACAATTCAAGGGGCGGATATTGAAAAATATATTGATCTTGTATTTTCAAATGTAGTTATTGGAACGAATGTTTTTTCTGACATTGGCGCATCTTTTACAGATTTCTTTGGAGGAACTTCCGGCATCTACAAAGGGAAATTAAATAAGATGAGAGAATTTGCTATTTCAGAAGTGAAAACGAAAGCATCAAGTAAGGGAGCCAATGCAATAATAGGATTAAGAGTTGACTTTGATGAGATTTCGGGTAAAGGTAAATCTATGTTCATGATTTCCGTATCAGGCACAGCCGTAAAGATTAAACAAAGGGAGTTTGTAAAAGAAGAATATGTGGATGATTCAATCATTTCATCTGATGAGTTAAATAACGAATTAACAAGGCGAAATATTTTATTGCAGCTCGAAAACAACAAACTACCATTAGAAGATCAATGGGAAATTTTACTAAGTAATCCAGATTATGAAATCGCAGTTAAATTGCTCCCATTTTATTTATCTCACTTAAGTAACCAAGTGGTTGAAAAAGATGAAAGACTTCTTTCAAACTATTATAGCTTGATAAAGGGTATTGATCCTAGTTTAATCATTGAGTTCTTATATGATAATTTATCGGATAGCGATCATAATCATTCTACCCAAATTGTGAAAATAATATATGACAACCAACTTTTTAATCCCAATAAGGTTAAGGAATTAATCGAGAAAAGAAGAATTGAAGAGGCTGTATTATGCTTATCAACTCCAAAAGAATCCTATAACCAAGAGGATGTTGTGTTGATGCGTCAAATATTAAATCTTATCGAAGAACTCCCAGATACAGGTAAAATTGAATCTGTAAAAAGTGGATTAATGGGCAAGGAAAAAGAAAAGTATGTTTGTGAGAATGGGCATAAGAATGATGTTAGCGTCAAGTTTTGCCAGATCTGTGGAAAAAATATTAAGGGCCTAACAATTCAAGAAATAAGAAGAATTGAGGGTTTCAGAAAAAGA
Organism: Lachnospiraceae bacterium; assembly: GCA_030526985.1. Taxonomy (GTDB): domain Bacteria; phylum Bacillota; class Clostridia; order Lachnospirales; family Lachnospiraceae; genus SIG292. The sequence goes on from JAUNBT010000465.1 coordinate 1,422, forward strand.
GTCGATTCTATTGGATATTTATTCAAGAAGTCTAATATAGCTATTGGCGACGTTTGATTTTTCAACCAAGGAATAAAAACTACCTGATACCCGAAGCCGCTACCTGCTTTCAAGTCTCCGGCAAATGGTTGAAGCCCCAGAAACTGTACGCAACAATATTTTTCAGGGAATACCCCAACCTTAAAATGGGGTTATTCCCTTTTAATCTCCGCTTATCCAACCTTTAATTATTAATCCTATTACTGTGAATATAATCACTAAACCCAATATACACCCTAATCTGTTGGAGTATCTTTCAAGTTCAACCCTCTCTTTTTAGGCATGACTGCATAACTTCGCTTTAAACTCCTGTTTGGCTCTGTGGTAGTCGGGAAGGTAACTCATTATGGTATTATTGAAGTTATGGATAGAAGCGGTTAATTTTCGATGTTTATGGCAAAATGTTTACCCATTGTTTACCCAAAAACAAAGACACTTACCAAGTAATTTTGATAAGTGCCTTATTG
>JAUNBT010000100.1 GCA_030526985.1 Lachnospiraceae bacterium
AAAACCGATCGTAAGTAAAGGAAGAGGGCAGGCACATGAACAAAAAGTATTTTTTCTTTGATATTGATGGAACTTTGACGGACAGAAAGACCAATCGAATCGTACCATCTGCACTAGAAGCTGTCAATCGGTTAAAGGCAGCAGGTCATTTTGTATCTTTAGCAACGGGGCGTGCGCTTTACAAAGCAGATTTGTTTCGTCGTCAGAATGGTTTTGAAAATATGGTGTGCAACGGAGGTCATGGTATTGTCATTGACAACAAAGTAAAAGAAAACAGGCCGATTGTCTATGAGAAAGCACTTGCCCTTTACCGTCAGGCAGAGGAATTAGGATTTGGTATCCTCACCGCATTAGATGATTCCAAGAAAGTATATGCAAAGGATTTTCGCTTTTATGAGCAGGTCGGAATTCGAAAAGAGCCGACAACCTATATCATCGATTCTGATTTTGATCCGGGAAAGGAAGCGGTGATTTACAAAATGTACATTGCTGTTCCTGAAAATGAGGAAGACAAGATGACACTTGCAAAAGAGTATAAGGACGATATCGGTTATATCCGGTTTGAACCGGAATATCTTATCTTTCAGCCGGACGCAAAATTAGAGGGGATTTTAAGAATGCTTTCCTTTGTAGGGGGTACACCAGAGGATGTAGTTGTATTTGGTGATGATTACAATGACTTATGCATGTTTGATGAACGTTTTTACCGGGTCGCAATGGGAAATGGATGCGATGCTCTAAAGGAGAAAGCTGATTATGTAGCACCTCTTAATATAGAGGATGGAATTTTTAGAACCTGTGAAGAACACGGATGGTTTTGATTGTAAAGAACCAGAGATTGGGTTATAATAAAGGGGCAGCCGGATTTGGCTGCCTTTTTCAGATTCTTAAAGATGGAGGTGGACAAAACAATGAAACGTTATGAAGTAATGTTGGAGCTGTTTTTTGAATGTCTGCTTATTGTGATAGAAGTATTTGCCTGTGTTTATCTTCTTCCCAAAGCATTAGGCTTTATGTGGCCCTTTGTAACTGGGTGGATTATCGCTATGATTACCTACCCACTTAGTATGTTTTTTCAAAAAAGATTTCATATCAGTAAACGATTTATGTCCATTTTTGTCCTTGTTGGTCTTCTTACAGCAATAGGATTTGGACTTTATTTTATATTGGTACGTTTGGGAAGAGAAACCATTTATTTTATGTCAGACTTGCCAAAGCTTTATAAAACGGTGGATGCTGCAATAGAAAATCTTATTTCTAATCTTCATAAATATGGATGGATACCAAAATCCTGGCAGCCCAATATGGATACAATCCTGGAAAATGCAAAGAATTCGATCGGAGGTATTGTGAATCAAATCGGAACAGCTGGTGTTTCCCATGCCGGTTCTATTGCAAAAAATATCACCAATTTTTTTATTGGATTTGTTGTGAGTATGCTGGCAGCTTATTTTTTTGTTGTATACCGGGAAAAGATGTCTCACAATTATCGCAGTACATTCTCCGCCGGAATCCAGAAAAAAATCGACCGGATTGCAGAGCAGGTAAGAGGGGCGGTAGGCGGTTATTTGATAGCCCAGATTAAGATTATGGGAATTATTTTTGTGATTCTTTTGATTGGTCTTATGATTGGAAAAAATCCGTATGCCCTTTTGTTGGCCCTATTTATCGCTTTAGTAGATGTCCTGCCTTTCCTTGGAACCGGATTTGTACTTTTACCCTGGGCAGTTTACAGCCTGCTGGTAGGAAATTATAAACAGGCAATTCTTCTTGTAATATTATATGTTATCTGTCTTCTGGCAAGACAGATGCTTCAGCCAAAGATTATTGGGGATAGCGTAGGACTTCATCCGTTGATTACGTTAGTACTTATTTACATCGGATTTAAATTAGATGGTCTCAGAGGTTTTTTAATTGCAATGATTGGTGGAATTCTTGTTCGCAATTTTTACCGGATTGGTCTGTTTGACCATAAAATATCCCGTTTCAAGCGGCTTTTTCATGCTTTGAAAGAAGCGGAAGAACATTTGTAAGGAACCAGCTTCCGTCTTTAACGGAACTGGTTCTTCTCTTTGTCATAATGAAAATCCATTGCCGCGAGGCTGGAACAGATTTCATTTTCATCAAGGTTCATGTCCTCGCAGAGTAATTCTAATGAATGATATTGATCTCTTAATTTTGTGTTTAAAAAACTATAGAGCATAATGGGATCTTTTGGAATAGTAAAATCCATAAAAAACACCTCCTGATTATTTTTCAGCTTATATTAGCATAATTTGGTTGTTTTTTAAAGAGAGAATCGGTATAATTTACGAAGGAAAGCATGGGAAGGCAGGAAAATGAAAATGGAATTATACTTAGTGCGTCACGGAGAGACGCTTTGGAATAGAGAAAGAAAATATTATGGACATTCTGATATCGGCCTGACACAGGATGGAATTGCTCAGGCACAGGAGATAGGTCGTTTTACACAAAAGACAGTTTTTGATAAAGTAATTGTCTCGCCTCTTTTAAGAGCGAAAGAGACGGCAAAAGAGCTGACAAATCAGGATTATATAACAGATGAACGTCTGATGGAACAAAATTTTGGTCTGTTTGAAGGACATACCTATGAGGAATTGAAAAAAGAATACCCGAAGGAATTAGATGACTGGAATTCGAATTTTACAAATTACTGTATTCCGGAGGGCGAAAGTTTTTCTATGGTGCGGGAGCGGGCAGACTCTTTTTTAGAGGATTTGAAAAAGGAATCAGGAAAGATTCTTCTTGTGGCACATAAAGGAACTTTTGGCCATATTTTAGCTTCTCTTCTTCATCTACCAGTGGAAGGATACTGGCATTTTGTATTTGAGCAGGGAACTTGTTCAAGAATTGACTGGGAAGATGGATATGCGATTCTCCGCTATTTGAATGCTTCCCCTGATACGATTATGTTAAGATAGAATTGAAAAAATAAAAGGAGAAAAGAATGGATTTATTTGATTATATGAGAGAAAAGGATCAGGAGCAGGAATCTCCCTTAGCAGGCCGAATGCGGCCGACTGTTTTGGAAGAAATGGTGGGACAGCAGCATATCATTGGGAAGAATAAGATGCTTTATCGGGCAATCAAAGCGGACAAATTAAGCTCTATTATATTATATGGTCCTCCGGGATGTGGAAAAACGACGCTGGCAAGAGTAATCGCCAATACGACCAGTTCCGTTTTTACCCAGATGAATGCCACAACTTCTGGAAAAAAGGAGATGGAGCAGGCGGTAAAAGAGGCTCAGAGTAATAGGGGGATGTATGGTCGCAAAACCATTTTATTTATTGACGAGATTCATCGTTTCAATAAAGCCCAGCAGGATTATCTATTGCCTTTTGTGGAGGACGGGACGGTAGTTTTAATCGGAGCGACCACAGAAAATCCTTATTTTGAAGTAAATGGTGCACTGATTTCCCGTTCCAACGTATTTGAATTAAAAAAACTCTCCAAAGAGGATATCGAAAGACTTTTGGAAAAAGCTGCGAATGATTCGGTAAAAGGAATGGGAAGCTACAATCCGGTTCTTACGAAAGAAGCCAGAAGTTTTCTTGCCGATATGGCAGAAGGAGATGCCAGAGCGGCACTCAATGCTTTTGAATTAGGGGTTCTTACAACAGAAGCGGATGAAACAGGGAAGGTTATAGTGGATTTAGATGTTGCACAGGAGTGCATTCAAAGAAGAGCCCTTTATTATGATAAAAATGGGGACAATCATTATGATACCATTTCAGCCTTTATTAAAAGTATGCGTGGTTCTGATCCGGATGCCGCCATTTACTATTTAGCAAAGATGCTCCATCTTGGAGAAAGTATTACTTTTATTGCTCGTCGTGTCATGATTTGTGCTGCTGAGGATGTGGGAAATGCAGATCCAAGGGCACTTATCGTTGCCGTAAATGCTGCTCAGGCGGTGGAAAGACTTGGTATGCCGGAAGCAAGAATCCCTCTTGCCCAGGCTGTGATTTATGTCGCATGTGCGCCAAAGAGCAATGCAGCAATTATGGCGATTGACGAGGCAATGCAGACAGTAAAAAGACAAAAGACCGGTGCTGTTCCTGTCCATTTAAAAGATGCACACTATGGCGGTGCGAAAAAATTAGGTCATGGAATCGGATATCAATATGCTCATGATTTTCCGAATCATTATGTAAAACAGCAGTATCTGCCGGATGAGCTTTTGGGAACCACTTTTTATCATCCGGGAACGAATGGATATGAAAAGAAAATGGCAGAGTACTTGCATTGGCTGAAAGGGGAAGAGAATGGACAATAGGAAAAAACCAGGAATCATAAAACGTATTTTAGCACTCCTCGGTGTCTTTGCTTTGCTTTTGCTTGTCATTTTGACCTTAGTATTTGCAGTTACAGGCAATCCTAACTTTTTTGGAATGCTCCTAATCACCCTTATGGCACCGATTCTTCTGTGGGTCTATGCATTTATCTATAAGCTGGTCAGGGGAAAGAGTGCCGAGGAAATGGCCGAGGAAGAAATTGAACGAAAAAAGAATGCTCCGGACAAATAATCCGGAGCCTGTCCTTAAGGATATCCGACAAAAATAGCCTTAAGTTGAAAAGGGGAGGATAAGTATTTACCTTATCTTTGGTAAAACGTAAAAAGCATACGCACCTCTGAGGAAAAAGGTTCCATCAGAGTATTTATAGTATCACCTGTTCTATATAAAATATACATGAGAAAGGTTATTTTCTTCTTTTTTTTACTTTCAAAAGGTTTAGAGTTGAAATTCTAGTTCTTTTTCAGTATAATAAAATAAGCCAAGAGGCGAAAATAGATATTACAAAGGAAGGTAATGACGATTATGGCACTTTTACAGGAATGGCGTGACTATGCATACAGTCATGATGATAGAACAAAAGCAGGACAGCAGTTCTGGGTAGGATATTTCAGCATCGAGAAGGGCATCTATGAGAAACTCTTAGAGAATGTGGAAGAAGAGGTAAGCGGTACAGTCGAAGAGCTTGCTGCAAAGTACGAGACAGAAGTGATGTACATGGCAGGATTTCTAGATGGAATTAATGACAGCCTAAAGACTCCGAATCCAATTGAAGAGATGGAGAAGGATACAGTTGTGACATTGGCAATTGATCCGGAGAAATTATACTACAACATGGTCGCAGCAAAGGCGGAATGGTTGTACGAACTGCCACAATGGGAGAATATTCTTGAGGCAGACAGAAGAAAGGAACTTTACAGAGAACAAAAGAGTTCTATGACTGTAGTAAAGCCGCCTAAGGTTGGAAGAAATGATCCCTGCCCATGTGGAAGCGGTAAAAAATATAAACACTGCTGCGGCAAAAACTAAGAACATTGGGCCGGCGTAAGATATCTAATCTTACAAAAGCCCTTTTTTGTAACGAAGGAATGTTAGAAACAGGTTTCGTTGGAAAAGTATGACCGCATATGTATGATAATGGCAGCAGGAGCAGAGAGGAGTTTTGGTTTGCAGGAAAATAAGAGAGTAGACATAAAGACTCTGGATGTAGATATGGCCTCTGTAATCAGTAAGAACTCCAAAGAGAATTTAAGAGCATTTATGCGCCGGCTCGGTCTTTTGACAGAGGATGGATGGGATAAGGATATGCTGGCAATGAATCTGAAAGAGACGATCATGGATCATCCAGAGTATATTTTATATGTTTACAATAGAGAGACATTGGCTTTTTTGATGTATTTATGGGAGCAGGACGGGATTGAAGCGGGACAGTTAGAATGGGCCTATATCGGACAGCTTCAGCTTCTGGGTTTTCTTGATTATAGCATGGAGACTAGGGAGAAAGAATCAGGAAGTATTTATCTGATTCAGGAGGCTGTTGATAGTTTTTATTTCTATTTAAAGAGCCACCGTGCAATGATGGATATGGGAAAATATGATATTTGGGAGCGTTTAATCCGAGGAATGATGAGTTTTTATGGAATCTTAAGCTTTAACCGGCTTTATTTCTATTTTTGTAAAAACATCAGAGAGCCAGTTGATGATGAACAGCTGCATTGTTTTTTGGCAGGCAGAATTAGTTTGTGGTCTTTTGGAAGTTTTGTTATGGAGAAGCATTCCCATGTGGAATATTATGAGATTTTTGATACAACAGATCCAGAGCACATACTAGAACAGTGTGAAGAAGAACATGATTTTGATTACCATTGTCCGGAATATGACGAATTGCTTTATGTGGCAGACAACAATGGATTTGGTCAGTGGGATGGAATTGGGGAATTGGCCGATATTTTAATGGAAGATTTGGAGATTGAATACTACCAGACGGTAGTGATTATTAAATCCTGTATTTTAATGGTACAAAACGGAGAAGACTGTGAAAGGATTATGACGAACATTTTAAAATGGTGTCCAAAAGGAGAACCTTATAAAGAACCATTTTTAGAGGCAGTCAAAAATCTGTATCGGTCTGTTCCAGTGTACGGTCTGAAGGGATGGAATAGAAAAGAAATATCTGATATGCACAAGAACAAAAATTTATTTACTGTTTTAGAAGGCGGCAAATATTCCAAAGGAAAAGGAAAAAAGAAGAATCCGTAGGGAAAGGAGGAGTAGAAAGATATGGCGACGAATATTCTTGTAGTAGACGATGAAAAAGAGATTGCAGATTTTGTAGAGCTTTATTTGAAGAATGATAATTATCAGGTTTTCAAATTTTATAATGGAACGGATGCGATGAACTGCATTGAAAATGAGAAGATTGATCTTGCAATTTTAGATATTATGATGCCGGATATTTCCGGTCTTGAAATTTTAAAACAGATTCGAAAAGAACACACATTTCCCGTCATTATGCTGACGGCAAAGACCGGTTCGATGGATAAAATCAACGGTCTTACCATGGGCGCAGATGATTACATAGAAAAACCATTTCAGCCCCTTGAATTAGTGGCACGGGTGAAAGCCCAGCTTCGCCGGGTGACAAAGTATAATGACAACGTCAAAGAGAATAAGACGGAGATGATTGAAATCAGCGGTCTTGTATTGAATAAGAGTACTCATCAATGTCTCTATAATGATAAAGAAGTGGCTCTGACACCCATTGAGTTTTCTATTTTGTGGCTTTTAGCATGCAATAAAGGTCAGGTTATCAGTTCAGAAAAATTATTTGAGGATGTCTGGAAGGAAAAGTATTTTAAGAACAATAATAATACCGTTATGGTACATATCCGTCATTTACGGGAAAAGCTTTTTCAGATTATGGGACACAGAGATTTGATCAAAACCGTATGGGGAGTTGGGTACAAGATCGATGATTAAATATAGACGTTTAAAATTAAGAATGCTGGCTCAGACTATTGTTATGGGGGCAGCGACAGCGACATTGGGCTATTTTATTCTACAGTTTTTTGTTGATGGTGTCTGGCAGGCTCCATTTGCGGATGCGTTTGTTACGGTTTGTGAAAATATCGGGATGAATGAACCCAGCGCGATTGCGCTATACAATACAATATTTCGGGAGAATAAACCGATTTTGGTAGGGTGTGGCTTTATTTTACTGTTAATTATTGCATTTTATGTCAGTCTTTCCACTTATACATTTTATTTAGAACAGTTAGAGATTGGAATTGAAAATATATTGACAGAATCGGATGAGTTAGTAGAATTGGATCCAGTACTTCTGCCTCTTGAATTAAAGTTGAATTCAATTAAGACGAATTTAAAGGAACAACAGCTGCAAAATCATCGGACAGAACAGCGAAAGAATGATTTGGTTGTATATCTTGCTCATGACCTTAAGACACCGCTCACCTCTGTCATCGCTTACTTATCCATTTTGGCGGAAGATCCGGAACTTCCTTTGGAACAGAGAGCAAAGTATGCCAATATTTCCTTGGAAAAGGCTATTCGTTTAGGTGAGTTGATTGACGAGTTCTTTGAGATTACCAGATATAATCTTTCCAGCATTGTGTTGGAGAAGGGTGAGATTTCACTCAATATGATGATGGAACAGATTATCGATGAATTTTATGCATTGTTTGAGCAGAATGGGATGGAATGTGATTTACACATTGAAGATGATATTTATCTGTCAGGAGATCCGGACCGTTTAGCAAGGGTTTTTGATAATATTATTCGAAATGCGATTTGTTACAGCTATGAGAAGACACCGATTCATATTACAGCAAGAAGAAACACGCCGCAGACGGTGGAAATTCGCGTAAGAAATCATGGAAAACAGATTGCAGCACACAAGTTAGAGCATATTTTTGAGAAATTTTACCGTTTAGATGACTCGCGTTCTTCGAAAACTGGCGGAGCCGGTCTTGGACTTGCAATCGCCAAAGAGATTGTAGAGCTTCATCAGGGTTCGATTGAAGCAGTGAGTACAGAACAGTATACCGAATTTATTGTTGTACTTCCCTGTCTGAAAGCGTCAGAAGAGACTGAGACCGGAACTTTAGGGGAAGATACCCGACCTCAAATCAAAGAAGAAGCAGAAGTGAATAAGAAAAAAAGATGGCGCAGCCGGGAGAAACTTGCCAAGAAAAGTAAAAAACTTTCACAGGCGTTTTCAATGAGCAAAGATAAAGAGAGTGAAAAAAAGGAGTAATGAATCAATGGGCAAAATGAAAAAAAGAAGGGTATATGTTGTAGGACACAAAAATCCAGATACGGATTCCATTTGTTCCGCCATTGCTTATGCAGATTTGAAAAATAAGCTGAATCAGGACACTTCAGTAGAGTATGTACCGAAAAGAGCCGGGCAGATTAATGAAGAAACACAGTTTGTTCTGAATCATTTTCAGGTAAAATCACCGGGCTATGTAACCGATGTAAAACCGAAGGTTAGAGATATTGAGATGAGGGAAGTGGAGGGAATCCACAGAGATCTTTCTTTGAAAAAAGCATGGGATATTATGAGGGATAGCAGGATTGTCACTCTTCCTATTGTAGAAGATCAGAAGTTACAGGGTGTCATCACAATTGGGGATATCGCTTACTCAGACATGGATGTTTATGATAACACTGCGGTTTCGAATGCATGTACTAGTTATTCCAATATTGTAGAAACTTTAGAAGGAGATATCATCGTTGGAGATATTGATGGTTATTTTGATAAAGGGAATATCTTGATTGCCACGGCGAATCCGGATTTAATGGAATTTTTCATTAATGAACATGATATGGTTATTTTGGGAAACCGCTACGAATCTCAGTTGTGTGCAATTGAGATGGGAGCAAGCTGCATTATCGTCTGCATGGGTTCCCCTGTATCCATTACAATTAAAAAACTGGCTAAGGAAAAGGGAGTTACCATTATTTCAAGTCCATATGATACTTATGTAGTAACCCGCCTGATCAGCCATAGTATGCCGGTAAGTTATTATATGACAAAGGATAATTTAGTTACTTTCTCAACGAACGACTATGTGGATGATATTCAAAAAATCATGGTCAAACACCGTTTTCGTGATTTCCCGATTGAAGACCCAAAAGGAAATTATATCGGTATGATTTCCCGTCGTAATTTGCTGGATTTAAAGAGAAAACAGATTATTCTTGTAGATCACAATGAGACGTCCCAGGCAGTCGACGGATTTGATGAGGCAGAAATTTTAGAAATCATTGACCATCACAGACTGGGAAATATCGAGACAATGTCGCCTGTCTATTTTAGAAATCAGCCGGTAGGCTGTACGGCAACCATTGTAACTCAGATGTATCAGGAAAATGGTATCGAGATTGAGCCAAAGATTGCCGGACTTTTATGTTCTGCCATTCTTTCGGACACTTTGATGTACCGTTCTCCAACCTGTACTCCGATTGACCAGTCTACAGCAGAATATTTAGCAAAGATTGCAGGTATTGAAGTGGAAAACTATGCGAGAGCTATGTTTACAGCAGGCAGCAATCTGACAGAAAAGTCTCCGGAAGAAATCTTTTATCAGGATTTCAAGAAGTTTAGTGCAGGTGAAGTGACATTCGGGGTCGGACAGATTAACTCTATGGATACAGATGAGCTGATTGCAATTAAGGATAAATTAGAAAATTATCTGTTAAAGGCACAAGAGGAGCATGGTCTTAACATGATTTTCTTTATGCTGACCAACATTATGGATCAGGCTACGGAATTAATATGTAAAGGAAAAGATGCAAGCGTTGTTGTAGAAGCTGCATTTCCTGTCACTGTCGTAGATGATTCTGCCATTTTAGAAGGTGTTGTTTCAAGAAAGAAGCAGTTGATTCCGGCCCTTCTTCTTGCAATCGGGGAGATGTAGAAAATCATCGGTTTACATCAAAAAAAAACCTGAACACAGGGAGAATAGGACAAAAATATACCTTTTTTGGACATGACATTCCATAAAGGATATTGTATACTAGATATAGTAATCCCCTAAGTTAAAGGTTAGTAGTAAAAGATGTTCACTTCGAGTTTTGCCCCTCTTAGTGAGCATCTTTTATTTTGTTCAGGGAAAATTTCGGATGGGGAGAGTGTTTTATGTTTGAATTAAAAGATGGAAAAATAAAAATATCTGTCCGGAATTTAGTCGAGTTCATTCTGCGTGAGGGCGACTTAAAATCTGGACAGGTAGGATCTGGAGAGGAAAAGGCAATGGAGGCCGGTAGAAGGATTCATAAAAAAATCCAAAAGTCCATGCCTTTGTCCTATCGTTCTGAGGTGAGTCTGAAACAAGAATTTATTCGTGACCATTATACTATTGTCTTAGAAGGCAGAGCAGATGGCATCGATGAAAGACCGGATGAGGTGGTAATTGATGAAATTAAAGGGATGTATCGTGATGTAAATACATTGAAAGAACCGATTCAAGTTCATAGAGCACAGGCGATGTGCTATGGATATCTTTATCTGATGGAACATTCCATTGACCGGATTTTTGTACAGATGACCTATTGTAAAGAACAATGGGAGCGTTCTGTTTTAGAGGAATGGTTTTATCATTTAATCGATGATTTTGGACTTTTTTGCGAACTTTTATATCAATTTCGGGAAGAACGGGTTTCATCGATTCCCTCTCTTCCTTTTCCTTTTTTCTACCGCAAGGGACAAAAAGAGATGGTAAATGCCGTTTACTATGCTATACGTGAAAAAAAGAAGATGTTT
>JAUNBT010000101.1 GCA_030526985.1 Lachnospiraceae bacterium
ATGTATTGGGATATATTGAGATTTCTTGGGGTTATATTGAAATTCTGGGGTGTTGCACTGGCAAACTTATTCTGTTCTTTCTGGCATTGGACAACTGGAGGGCGAGCCAGTCTAAAATTGTCCAACCCTGCTTGCAAAGTTACGAATATGCTGCCAAAAATACTGTTTTTCCACTCACTTTAATCTTTTAACCAACTAGCTTATTCAATAATATCTCTCCCCAATCACTTCAAGCCATTTTCGAAGTAATCGTCCGTCCCCAAAATGTTCTGCGTGCCCAACAGGGGGGGTTTAAGGGGGGGACATGCGGACTTCGCAACTCGGAGCTTGTCCCCCCCTTCACACTAACGGCGACATCACCGTCAAAACCGCATCAATCACCCGATTTAAAAGGCTCTGCCGAAGTTCCATCATTTCCACCTCGCTTGATTTTTCAATCGTATCCAAAGCATCTTCCTTAATCTTCGAAATCGAATCTGTCCTATACAAATACACCCCACACTCAAAATGCAGATAGAGGCTTCGATAATCCATATTAATACTGCCAACTACCGCTGACTCGTCATCGCTGACATAGGATTTTGCATGGATAAATCCGGGAACGTACTCATAAATCCGGACTCCTGCCGGAAGTAAGTCCTTGTAATTATGCCGTGTCATCCGGTAGACCAGTTTTTTATCCGGAATTCCCGGTGTGACAATCCGCACATCGACGCCTCTTCCTGCTGCCGAGCAAAGAGCATGGCGCATGGTATCGCTGATAATCAGATAGGGCGTAAAGATATACACATAGTCCTTCGCCTGATTTAAAATATCAATATAAATATTTTCTGCAATCGGCTCATCATCTAAAGGCGTATCCCCATAAGGCTGAACATAGCCCTCGGCTTCCACCGGTTCTAGCTCCCCAGGCATTGGAAAATATTTTCTATAATCATCATCTTCTTTTCTAAGAGCATTCCACATTTCCAGAAACATCATAGTAAAATTAACGACTCCGTCTCCTTTTAACTTAATTCCGGTATCTTTCCAGTGGCCGAACCGCTCAATTACGTTAATATATTCATCTGCCAGATTGATGCCGCCTGTATAGGCCGTATGGCCATCGATGACCATAATTTTTCTATGATCCCGGTTATTCATGACCAGAGATAGAATCGGTTTGAAAGGATTGAAGGCCACACAGCGGATTCCTTCTTTTTCCAGCTCTTCTCTGTATTTTTTTGGAAGAAGCATAAGGCATCCGATGTCATCGTATATCAGTCTGACATCCACGCCCTGTTTCGCTTTTCTCACCAGAATTTCCCGGACAGTGTCCCAGAAAATTCCTTCTCCGATTATAAAAAATTCCAGAAAAATGTAATGCTTTGCTGTCTCTAACTCTTTTACCATGTCATCAAACATTTCCTCTCCGATGGAAAAATAGGTCGTTTTTGTATTTTTCCACACTGGGTAATCGGAGTATTTATAGAGATAGTGACTTCTTCCGGCTGTTCGCTTATCCTCTTTTTTCAGTTCATTTTCCACGGACTCGTCCTGTTTTAACACTCTTCTTACTCTGTCGTGGACCCTCTCGATCTGAATCCGCAGGGACCTGGATGGATTCTTATTTCCAAATACCAGATATAAGAGACCTCCAAATACAGGGAGGAACATGATGATGACAATCCAGCCGATTTTGTATGCTGAATTTTCATTTTTGGTCACTACGTAGAGACTGATTAAGCGGCTTAAAATGGTAAGGGCTACACTAATCTGATTGGAACGTCCTGCAAAATAGGTGAGGGACACGAAAATCCATATGATCTGTACAATCAGGCAAAGGCCGGTCCAAAGCACCCGGCTTAGCATAATTCTTCGGAACAGGCGGCGCTTTTTTCTTTTTAAATTCTTCTCCATCCGCTCAACATATTCTTCATCCGGTGCCATATCCGGTGCGGCTTTGATCATTCTTTTTTGCAAATATTTTAAAACTCTTTGTTTTCTTTCTTTGCGATAGAATTTTCTCATCTGGCGGATTTGTTTTTTTCTGGCTTCCTGCTTCATTCTCGCATAGGTACTGCAATAAATCCAGTTTCCGATTTTTAAGGAAAGCAGGCGGATTGCTGAGGCCATGGCATTGATTTTTTTAAAACGGTTTTGAAGGGAATGTACCGTTAAGAAGGAGGCAATCATATCAATCACAAGAAAAACGGTCAAAATCGTCAATACAACATGACCCCATTGTAAATACTCTGGAATCGTATCAATCGGAACTATCCCGTATACGATTTTGTTGACCTTTAAAAAAATGACTCCTCCAAATCCCCAGGCTGCTACGGAAATCAGGCTGATTCTTCCATGAAGATGGAAAGGCTGGTTCGAGTAGTCCCACCATTTTATATTCGTCAAACGCTCAAGCAAATATCCTGTGCCATACTCAAGAACAGCGCCAATCAGAGCGGCGCCGACAAGTACCATTAATTCTTTACTCTCCCACCTTGTAAGCAGTACGGTCATAGAGACAATGCCCACCCCATATACTGGACAAAGGGGGCCGTTTAAAAATCCGCGGTTCACAAATTTTTCTGTTCTAATTGCTGCGGCTGCCACTTCTAAACACCAGCCAAGAAAACTGTATATAAAAAATGATACCATTAAATAATCCATCGTATTCTCCAACCATTTCTTTCTTTCCTCGTCTTTGTTTTTATGGTACAATGTATTCATCATTATGTCAAACGAAAAGGAGAAAATGCAAATGATTGATTTTAAGAATAAAAAAGTTTTTAAGTTATCTGGTGAAAAGGTAGAAAAAGGAGCCAAAGCTGTAAAGGATTTATTGATTTCCGGTGAAGAAGTCATTGACAGCTATTCTAGTGTACGGGACCGTCTTGTTTTTACAAATAAAAGAGTCATCAGCATTAATGTACAGGGGGTGACCGGTACGAAGAAGGATTATACTTCTATCCCTTACAAACGAATTCAAACTTTTTCTATTGAGACTTCCGGTATTATGGATTTAGATGCGGAGCTTTCCTTCTATATTTCCAGTGTTGGAGAGATTACTTTCCAGCTTTCCGGCGGCAGCAATATTCGTGGTCTTTGCGCTGCCATCAGTGAACACATTTTATAATTTAGATTCAGTAACGGAGAATGAGACAACATGAATACTACATTACAACCACTAGCTGGCATTGTTTTTGATATGGATGGGCTGATGTTCGACACAGAACGGGTCATTATGGAATCCTGGGACAGTGTTGGCGTCGAGATGGGATATGGACCGCTCGGTCCCCACATTTTTCATACCCTTGGACTAAACCGGGCTAGCAGGAAGGAATATTTTTTCAGCCAGTTTGGGGACTCTTTTCCTTATGATGAATTTCAGGATCGCTATGCCAAAGATACTTACCGGCGTACTGCCAATCAGGTTCCTGTAAAAGAGGGACTTTATGAGCTTCTTGATTTTTTAAAAGAGGAGAATTATCGGTTGGCGGTTGCTACGTCTTCCAGTTTAGAATCTGCCACTCATAAATTGACGCAGAGCCATCTAGAGAATGTCTTTGATGTTATCGTCTGCGGTGATATGGTGACCCATTCCAAGCCGGACCCGGAGATTTATCTGACGGCGGCAAGAGAACTTGGCCAGCCTGTTGACCGACTTCTCGCTTTAGAAGATTCCAAGAATGGACTGAAGGCTGCTTTGGCGGCTGGACTTCACGCTATTATGATTCCGGATCTGCTTCCTTCTTTTCCGGATTTGGAGCCTCAGTTAGATGGGAAATTTGAGAGGTTAGATGATTTGATTGAGTTTTTTCCGGGGCATTATTATCGGGTTTGAGGCGCGTTGGTTTGTCGATACTATGAAAAGAGGCATTCGCTGGTATCCTAAGAAATATATACAAAAATAATAGAAAGAGCAGTAAAGGGAGACTTTTTATGAATCGTTTCCATTTTACTGCTCTATTTTTGATTCTAATTTTTAAAATTTCTATCTGTAATTTTCTTATCTATTCTTCCGAGGATTGTAACCTTATTAATTTTATCAAATAGTAAATCAGTCCTCCCCAGATAATACCAAGGCTTAATACCATTACAATAATTGCTTGTATCGACATATCTCTTATCCCTCCTGTTCCACAACATTATCTTCGTGTACTTCTGGAAAATGTTCTCCATCAAACACTTTATCTCCACAGGATTTTGCAATCTGCTTATTGAATATTGCAAATATAATACCGATACCACCCAATTGAAGGATCAGTGTTCCCAGAGAATATGTACCAAACGGGTTATACCAGTCTGGATTCCAGCCAATTGAAAGGATACACCACCATACAAACATTGCAATGGATAATACAGGAACCAGAATCAGTAAAGCAATGTTGAAATGCTTTCCAATGTTCATATGAGAATTTTTATGATTGACAAATTTCGTTCTTAACCGTTCTGCACCAAACTTATATACCGCAACGCAGGAAAACAATGCACCGATTACCATTCCCATTCCTACGACGAAATCCTGATTGTTAAAGAAAGTCTGATTCCAACAGGAAGGAATTCCGATTATGGATGTCAGGGCAAACATTAAAATTGCTGCTTTTCCTTTTCCCCATTTTGCATCTGCAAATGGCTGATATACTATGGCATACATTGCGATAACGGAAGATACGGACGCTGCCAATAGTGCCAGGAAGAACAATGCTGCAAATATTCTTCCGCCCGCCATTTTTTCAAAAACACCGGTTAGAGCAATAAAAGCCAATCCGTTATTTCCGGTAGAACACATGTTGATTGCTTCCTCTTTTGACATGAAAGCAAAGAGAGCAGGGATAATACCGATACCTGCCAATAATGCTGCAGACATATCTCCAAAACTCTGGATTCTTGTCGTAAGTACGACTTCTGCTTTCCGGTCAGCATACACACCATAGGCAATACAGATTCCCCAGCCAGGACCAGCGGACCACATACACTGGGTCAGGGCTTCCAGCCAGATTTTATAGTTTAAGAAATCTTTTAACTGGAATCCAAACAGGAATTCTAATCCGGATGTTGCTCCCGGAAGTGTTACTGTTCGAATTGCAATGATAATAATACATATGAATAATACTGGGACAAGAACTTTGCATATCTTTTCAATAAAAGATACTCCTTTATAGGCACCCCATGCACAAAATCCTTGAATTATAAGGTAGATTACAACCATGTAAATATTCTTTTCTGAGATAGAACTGAATAGTGCAGCTTTGTCAACTCCCATATATCCGCCTGTAATCGAGTTAAACAGGTAATAAATAATCCATGCAACAACAACTGTATAATAAGCAATTGTGATTACAACAATCCACCATACGAAAGAACCAAACCATGTGCCTTTTCTGTTACCAATAAAATCCCTCATTGCACCGGGAAGTCCTTTTCTTGTTGTTCTTCCAATACAATGCTCTGCCATCATAAGACAATCTACAGCAAGTATCATAATAATAATGTAAGCTATTACGAAAGCACCTCCGCCGTTGGTGGCTGCAACACGGGGAAACCGCCATATGTTTCCTGTTCCTACAGACGCTGCAATCATTGCAATTGCCATTGCGACAGGGGATGAAAATCCTGACTTTTTCTCTTTCATATCTTTTCTCCTATTCTCTCAAATGCTGATTTCTAAATTTTTTAAGTTTCTCTTCTTCGTTTTTCCTCTTTTTTTCTTCTTCCCTACTTAACGTAATCACACTGGTATTCTGTGACCTCGTAGGAACGAATCTGGTACTCACAATCAGGTCCTACCACAAAGGATTCTTCTTGCTTTACTGTTTTCCACTCCTGTTCATTTGGGAGGAGCACTTGACATTCACCGGATATGATTTGCACAATTTCCTTTTCTCCTACACCAAAGGAATAAGATCCAGGAAGAATAATTCCAAATGTCAGTCTGCTTCCATCTTCTTTCAAGCAGCTTCTGCTTGTCACCTTGCCATCAAAATATACATTTGCCTTTCTTGCCACCTGTAATCCATCTACTGTCTTTCCCAACTTTTCATCACCTTTCCTTTCTTCATTTTGATTTTTTTCTTTTTGATTTCTCACTTCTTTGGTATCGGCAATTTACGAAAGAAGTCCTTTTGGTTCTCTTGTATTACAAGTATACATTGGGACAATAGTTTTGTCAATAAAAAGTAGATTAATCTGGCATAATTCAGAAAATACAGAGGTTTTTCTAACTTTTATCTTAATTTAGTAAAGTGAAAGCGTTTTTTCCTTCTATCTTCTTTCTTATCTGGTCCCCATATTTCTGACTTATCTATTCTTTGGATAATTGAGCGTATCTTCTGCTAGAAATTGTCCATAAATTAGGAGTTGTCATTAAAATGCATTGCAAATATGCGTCGTTAAATGCCAATTTTTCCAAGAATGAGTAAAATTTCATCCCTATGTTTTTGGGCAAATTTTAATAAACAATCTCTAATTTGAAACCGCATGTTATGAAACTTTTTTCTTTTCTTGTTGTGTACCCTACCTGAATCATGATATGATTTGATATATGCTTTATTTGCATCGTCATTGTTGGGAATCGGCTGAATAATCTGGTGGATGACCTGACTGACTAAATAATATTACATTAGAGGAGGAATTTATTTTGAGTGCAACTGTATGGGCACTATTGCCCCCTATTATTGCCATTATTCTGGCGCTTTTGACAAAGGAGGTTTACTCTTCTTTGCTGATTGGAATTTTTTCAGGAGCAATGCTGTTTTGTGGCTTCCACCCCATTGCCGCAATAGAGACTACATTTGACATTATGGGGGAAAAGATTGGCGGGAACGTGGATATTCTTTTGTTTCTTGTCTTTCTTGGTATTATCGTCGCTTTGGTAACAAAATCGGGAGCTTCTGCTGCCTACGGGAACTGGGCTTCTAAATCGATCACAACAAAGAGAGGGGCGCTTCTTGCCACAAGCTGTCTGGGAGTTCTGATTTTTGTAGATGATTATTTTAACTGTCTGACTGTGGGAACGGTGATGCGTCCGGTTACAGACCGTTATAAGATTACACGGGCTAAGCTGGCCTATATTATCGATGCCACGGCTGCTCCGGTGTGCATTATTGCTCCAATTTCCAGCTGGGCCGCAGCTGTTGGGTCTTCTTTGCCGGAAAACAGTGAACTGGATGGGTTTTCCTTATTTTTAAAGACGATTCCATATAACTATTACGCATTATTTACGATTATTTTTGTGCTGTTTCTCATTTTTACGGGGATTGATTTTTCTAAGATGAAAGCTTTAGAGATGTCTGGGGAAACGGGAATCGATACAAGTTCTCAGGAGGATGAGGATACTCAATTAGGGAAAGGGAAAGTATTAGATTTGCTTCTTCCCATTTTGTTTTTGATCGGCTCTTGTATTATTGCTATGCTTTATACCGGCGGCCTTTTTGAAGGGGAAAATCTTGTCAATGCCTTTGCCAATTGTTCTTCTTCACGAAGCTTAGTGCTCGGCTCCTTTATCACAATTATTTTTACTTTCCTTCTTTACATTCCACGGAAAGTCATTACTTTTCAGGAGTTTTGCGATTGCTTTGTAAAAGGATTTAAGGCAATGACTTCTGCTATTATGATTCTTTGTCTGGCATGGACTTTATCCGGAATCTGCAGCGGAGATTATTTAAATATCGGTGGATTTGTAAGTGCACTGGTAAATGCTAACGCATTGATTGGTTCGTTGATTCCATTTTTGTTTTTCCTAATTTCTTTGGGATTGGCGTTTTCGACCGGTACTTCCTGGGGAACCTTTGGAATCCTGATTCCGATTGCCATTGCGATATTTGGTTATGGAAATATGTTGACACTCAGTGTTGCCGCTATTTTATCCGGTGCTGTGTGTGGAGACCATATCTCTCCGATTTCCGATACGACAATTTTGTCTTCTGCAGGAGCACAGTGTAACCACATTATCCATGTATCCACTCAGATTCCTTACGCTCTCACTGTAGCTGTCTGCTGTGGAGTCGGCTTTCTTCTCGCCGGACTGACGGGAAATGGAATCATTGGATTTGTTGTTGGAATCGTGTGTCTGATTGCCGCCTGCCTGATGATTGTCCGGCTTTTCGGCAAGAAAAAAGAACCGGATTTGTCTTAAAAACAAAATCCGATTCTTATTTGCAAACTGGAGATCTACTAAACCAAGATCACCAAACTAAAGATTTACCTTGGCCGCTATCTTTTGAAGGTAGCGGCCTTTATTCTTCCCGCAAACGGAATAGTATCCTAACTTATGCGGGCTTTCGTCAAAAATTGTACTGTACATGGAACATGCAGACAAATAGGCACCATACCGGCTTGGATGATTCTGATCCGATACATATAACTTAAGCCCCGGATGTTCCCTACGGCAATTGTAAAATGCCGAGCCTGCCCATGAAATCATACCATCTGTTGCAAGTGCTGCCTGCTGATAATTGGCGTTCATCTGCTTTTGCATCGACTTGTAACTGTATCTTCTGCCGTTCACTCTGCCTCCGTTCTCGAATGCCCAGGTACAATTATAGACAATCGTTGTCTCAGGATTGTTGGCATAAATCGCCTCGGCAAGTTTCTTTGCCGCCTTCTGGAAAGTACTGTTATAACCCACTGCATAGTTGGTATTCTCCTGTAAAACGACATAATCCCACTTCTTCGAAGCGATTGCCTGATATACTTTCTTTCCATCCTTGTGGTCAGGATCCGCAAAGTTCTTGAGTTTCTGCCCACTTCTCGTCACTCTGCTGATGGAAACCTCATGTCCTCCGGCTTTAGAAAGCTTCTCAAAATAGTCTAAAAAATAATTAGGCTTGCCCTTAGCCCTATAATAAGTAAGACTATTGCCGATAAAGAGTATACTGACCGGCTGGTCCTGCTCAATCTCAGAAATCTCTGCTGCTTCTGCCCTAAGCTCAGAGCCATCTGATATCAGTAGCTGTCCTGCCATAACAATACTGAGTAATATATAAAACCATATGCGTTTTCTCACTGTATCTCACCTGTCTTTTCTTTTGAAGCCAATCATTTACAGTCTCATTATATTACATTTTTATCCTCTTTGCAATAGATATGTAAAAATTTTCTCTCTTTTCCTCTCCTTCATTTTAAAGGCTCTCATTCCGAATAAACCAATGATTTCGTTGGAACACCTCCACAACAAACCAGCCAATCAAAATTCCTGTTATGGCACCGCCAAGTACGTCTGTCGGGTAATGGACTCCCACATAGAGTCTGGAAATACTAATGAGCACCGCCAGAATCATTGCGATAACGCCGGCATAAAATGGGAAATAGACACCATGAGGTATCCTCTCCTTGCTGCATTTTAGCCTTTTATTATATAGTCCAATCCGCATGAGCACAACTGCCGCACACAGAGAGCTTGCCGTATGACCGGACGGGAAGGAATAATCCTTTTGCCGGCCGATGATTCTTACCAGTCCGTCCACTGTTTCATAGGGACGGATTCTGGCAATCCAGTTTTTCAGCCAGAAGTTATTGATAAAAAGGGACAAAAGAAGGGCCGCCGCTGTCATATATCCCGTTTTTCTCGTTTTGGGAAAAAGAAGGAGCAGGATGGTGATTCCAATCCAGATCATACCCCCATTTCCCAGAGAGGTAATCCATTTGAAAAAGGGTGTCAACAGGTCACTTCGTATGGTATTTTGAATCCACAGCAGTATTTGTCCATCTAACTTAAGTATCGTCTCCATTTTTCCTACCCCCTTTCTTTTTCTTTCTTTGTTTTGGTCTTTTGTACATCATTTATTCTTTTTGTAAAATATATCCTCAAAATAAGAGAGGGCACCCTTATTCGGCGTCCTCTCCATGGATTCCTCTTTTATTTTGTGATTATTTGTCCTCTTTTATCCAGCGTGCCACATCTTTTGCATGATAGGTAATGATAATCTTTGCTCCGGCTCTCTTAAATCCGGTCATGTTCTCCATCACGATTCTCTTCTCATCGACCCATCCTTTCATGGCTGCTGCCTTTACCATCGCATACTCTCCGCTTACATTATAGGCAACCAGCGGATAGTTCGTATGCAGGGAAACATTTTTCAAAATATCCAAAAATGCCAGTGCCGGTTTAATTATAATTAAATCAGCGCCTTCCTCGATATCATCCTCTACATCAAGCATGGCCTCTTTTGCATTGGCATAATCCATCTGATAGGTTTTACGGTCTCCAAATCCCGGAGCTGAGTGTGCCGCCTCACGGAATGGTCCGTAATAAGCGGAGGCAAATTTTGCACTGTATGCCATAATCGGGGTGTTTGTAAGGCCTGCCTCATCTAATCCCTTTCGAATCGCCTCTACGTGTCCGTCCATCATGTTGGAAGGAGCCACCATATCAGCACCGGCCTGAGCACAGGTTACCGCTGCTTTGGCAAGCAGAGGAAGTGTCTCGTCATTCAAAACTTCTCCGTCTTTAATGAGTCCGCAATGTCCGTGGGAGGTATACTCGCAAAGACAGATGTCAGCAACCACTACAAGCTCCGGATATTTTTTCTTAATAAAACGGATTGTCTCCTGTACAATTCCATGTTCATTATAAGCTTCTGTGCCTTCCTCGTCTTTGTGTTCCGGAATACCAAATAGAAGGATTCCCTTGATTCCAAGACCAACGACTTCATCTAATTCTTCACTGATTCTGTCGATGGAATACTGATAGATTCCTGGCATGGAATCCACCGGACTCTTAATATTCTCGCCTTCCATGACGAATACCGGATAGATTAAATCCTCTAGATTCACTTTATTCTCTCTGACTAAATCCCGGATTGCCGGTGTTGCTCTCAATCTTCTTCTTCTTCTCATCTTTTACACTCCATTCTTATCATCTGCGTTCAAAAATCAACTGCATTTATTGTATCACCATGACTGTCAAATGTCCAGATACTGTATCATTCCCGGTCCCAGCGCATCTGTTGGTCTTGCAATAAATCCATGCTTCTGATAAAATACCTCTCGTCCCTTAGCACACATAAGACACAGCATCATACGTGTTCCCGGCAATATAAGAGACCTGACATAT
>JAUNBT010000466.1 GCA_030526985.1 Lachnospiraceae bacterium
ACAGCAAAAATTGGCCCAAAGACAGCTACTTGTACCATAAAAGTAATTAAATTAAAAACTCCGGTGTTGTCAAATTGGAAAAAAACGTATGATTCTGCGAAAGATCCTTTTACGTTTGATGGTGTTACCTATTCTATATCTTGGAGTAAGGTTGCAAATGCAACAGGATATCAGGTGTCTTTTGGATCAAATGATAATGGAAGATGGTATTATAGTAATAAAAGAACTACAAAATTAAAATATTCTATTAGTTTCTCTCATATAGATACTAAATTGAAATTGAAGGTAAGACCGTATGTGACGCTTAATGGAAAAAGAATTTATGGTCCATGGAGTACGATGAAATCCAAAAGTGTTTCATTTAGTGAGGATACACAAGAATCTAATTCTAAAGTCACTTATAGAGGCCTAAGGGGAAAGGGAATCACCTATAAAAATTCAAAATTCTCATATGGTGTGGGATTCGGAAAGAGTAATAATAAAGTATATATAGGGGTATGGAATCCAGCTGGAACAAGTTCTTCCTATGAAGATTTTCTGTTTGAGATTAAAGAAGGACAGTATACTTATAACGTGAAAGGTTTGAGAAGCCAGGTTTCTTATAAAATAAAGCTGGAGCCTTATAAAAGTGTTGTTAAGGTAAATATAAAGTGTAGTGATTCAGCGCAGAATTATTTTGATATGAACGGGACATTTAAATATAAAAAGAATGCGTATTTTTTGGTTTATGCAAACTATTAAGAAATAAAATAATATCATAAATGCGAGTAGATTATTAAACCAGAAAGGATATAAGAATATGAGAAGAATAATTGCGGGTTTTATGAGTTTTATGTTAGTTCTAACTAGTGTTGGACTACCGGTGTCTGCAGCGCCTGTCTCAGAAGATGTTATTATTGAAGATTCGATAGATCAAATATCAGAATATTCTAAAACAAAAGAAGAACAAGTAGGATTAGATGAAACAGATGGATTTTCAGATGGTGAAACTGGACCTTTTGCTGAAAAGAATGGTGTACCATCAAGAGTAAGAGAGACAGATGAAAATATAGTGGAAGCTGAGATAAAAGAAGATGTAGTAGGAAGCTATAATGTTGCTTGCAATATGTCGTATCAACCAGTTACTGGTAATGCAGATGCTGCGAACCTCCCTGTTGGAATTGATTGTTGTGGACCAAACGAATACGTAGTATTTAATTTACATGTTGGAGAACAAGTTTTTATTAAAAATGCAGTGTTAAGGATATATAAAAATGGAAATTTGTATTCAACTTTCACTCCAACGATAAATAAAGACTACATTCGTTTCGCACCGTCGCAATGGTATAAGTTTTCAGCGGGATCATATACTTATAATTGGTCTTTTACTTATTCATCTGGTAGTTATTATAATCAAAATGCATCTTATGATATTGGAAACTCTTTTACAGTTCCTAATTTATCATCCAGCTATTCAAGCATGGTATTAGATTTAAATGGTACAACGAGTAAATCTACAAATATTACGATAGGGTATAAGCCTTCTAATACAGGACTTAATATTTCTTTTGAGGAAAGTGTTAACGGAATAGTAAGTCCATCTTGGGGAAGTTGGAGTGGAAATAAAATACCATTGACAGTCAAAGGATTGAAGGTAGGGACAACTACAATTACATGTACGTTAAAGGATAGTTCAACAAAAACGCATGAGTATGCAAAAAAATCCTTCACAGTTACTGTTAAAGATTCAACACCATCCTATACAGTGTCATTTAATGCGAATGGAGGTAGTTGTAGCACTTCAAGTAAAACAGTAAGAAAAGGTAATTTGTATGGAACACTTCCAACACCAGCCAGAACAGGATATACATTTTTAGGTTGGTATACTTCTTCTAGTGGAGGAACTAAGATAACAAGTAGTTCTACAGCGA
>JAUNBT010000467.1 GCA_030526985.1 Lachnospiraceae bacterium
CTTAGAATATCCACAAATCGGCAAATGAGATAAATCTCAAGTAATATAAGCCCTAAACATATCATGGATTTAGGAATCCAGAAAGGCATGGCTAATAAAGTGCCCGATACGGTTCCGAAAACAAAATCTGAATGCGCACTGATATAGTTGTAGTACAGCAATGCTCCGTTATAAATTATAAAGACTAAATAAAATGTACAATCCACAATTTTTTTTGCTAAACCCTTTTTCAATTTTCCGTAAAAAATAGTGATTCTAATAAACTTGCCATCATCGAACGCTAAAATTCCACCTAAAAACACAATGACCAGCATCAAATAACCAATCACCTCATCAACAATCAAAAATGAGTTATCGAAGACAGAACGATTGATTATTTCTGCAGTCACTAACGAAAACATAATGGTTAACGAAAGTCCGGCAAGAATGAAGCAACAGGTTTTAATTACTGAAAATATTTTCGTTGACATATACGGACACACCCTCTCGTTAAATAGGTCGCTCTGTTTTATGGGACCGGGACAAGGGGCATTCGGCCCCCGGTCCCGGTCATCACCCTCATACTATAGCTACTGAACTAAGAAAGAGTTTCGCACCTTACTTTCCTAAAGCCTCCAGCACCAACTCCAGGTTCTCTGATACGTCTCCGCCCTTCTCTTCTGCCCATTCCCGCCAATAATCGTTCATCATCGTATACAACTCCGTCATTTCTGACTCGGAAGCATAATTAATGGTCATCCCCAGGTTTTCCAATTCACCAAGAGCTGCTTCGTCATAAGCGTCTGCCACTTCAGAAAAAGCACTTTCGCTGTATTTCTGACCCAATTCAAGAACCGTGTCTTGAATGTCTTCCGGAAGTTCTGCCATAGCTGCGTCGTTGACCACAATGTAGGTAGTGACATTCATGACAGGCAAAATGTATCCCCAATCAGTATACTCATTTCCGGCTCCGCCAAAGACTGTGGCTGTAGCTGTAATATAGGAATCTACCACACCCCTGTTGATGGAGGTGGGCACTTCAGCCCAGTTAATAGTTACGGGAACCATGCCTAATTGCTGAACAAAATCAGACTGCTCGACTCCCTGTACACGAACCTTCAAGCCTTCAAGATCTGCGATTGTGGTGGGAGCATCGCCAGCACCCCAGAAATTCTGCCCCGCATAATACACATCGGTAACCAAGCTTACACCATGCCCTTCCAGTTCATTTTCAATGGTATCTCCCAGAATTTCCATATACATCTTCTGATCTTCCGGGCTGGTGATTAACAACGGCAAAGATGCGATAGATGCATTTTGTAGCTGCGTGCTGACTCCGGAACAAATCAGCATAGCCATTTCCACACTGCCATCTCTGCAAGCAGATAAATACTCGTCCTGGGTAAAAGGAAGCTCGCCGTTAGGCCTGATAGTAATTTTTAACCGTCCGTTCGTTGCTGCATCCACTTCATCTGCATATTGTTGCAGTGCCTGAGATACAATGTGATCAAGAGCAGCAGTAACCACCAGATCCCATTCATAAACGGTATCATCAACAGCTTCTTCCCCATTTCCTTCCTGTGTTCCTTCGTCTGCCGCCGGCGCATCATTACTGCAACCGGAAATTGCCAGACAACTCAAAATCATTACCGCAATCAGCCCGAAAGACAATAGCTTTTTTAACCAAGTTTTTTTACACATTTTCTCCTCCTAGACATTACTCCATCACAAAAATAACGATTATTTATTATCCAATTTATCTCCCGATAAATTTGGGTTCTCTGCTTTCTTTCATGGCAAAGCTAGCTTCTTTGGCGTCTTCCGTTTCCAACAGATTCAATAAAATTGTCTTCCCATATTCCATGGCGGAATCCAGATCCATCTGTACCATTTTATAAAAAGCCTCGCGGCCAAAGTCAATTGCAACAGC
>JAUNBT010000468.1 GCA_030526985.1 Lachnospiraceae bacterium
ACAGTTACATTTGTAGTTAAAAGATTATCGCTACTAGCTTTATATATATTACCTTTTGAACTTGTTCCACTTGGACCATATAAAGTAATTAGTTCATCTGTAAATGTGTCTGTTGCGGTATCAGTATGAATTAAATATACTTTTGCATTAGAATCAGTAGCAACATGTAATAACATATATGTGTCATCAGATGGTACCCCATTAAAAATTAGATTTCCTGTAAATTTTGGTGAATAATCTGCAAAATCCGCCACATCACATCCTGCAGGAATGGTAAACGTTCCTATACTATCAACAGCTGTCGCATTACTCCCTGCTCCATCAAACATTCTACTCATATTTGTTACTTTAGAGGTATCCCAATTGCTTAAGTCTCCAATGCTCCACTTTGATGCGTACGAACCCGAAGACATAAACATCGAATCCATCCTTTTGGCATTTGATATATCCCAATTACTTAAATCTCCGATACTCCACGTTGTTGCACGATAACCAGCAGCATCAATCATCATTCTGAAGTCAGTTACATTTGTAGTGACCCAGTTGCTCAAATCAATGTCAAAAGTAGTAGAATTTTCTCCAGCCTCGTAAAACATCATTTCCATATCCTCGACTTTAGATACATCCCAATTAGAAATATCTAATTTAAACTCTCCATATTTACCAGTTTGATAAAATGTGCTAACCATGCTAATTACGTTTGAAGTGTCTAATGAATCTAAACCTATTATTTTCCAATCGCTTGCTCCTAATGCTGTGCAAAAGAACATGTTAGACATATTATTCAACAAAGGCGTTTCCCATGAAGATAAATCTAAATTATAAGTTTTAGATTTTGAACCAGAATAATAAAACATATGTTTTGCTGAATTTAACTTTGGCATTTCCCAACCAGATAAATTAATATTAACATCCGATGTTGAAGAACCAGTATAATTAAAAAGCAACTCAGCCGAAGTTAAATTAGTTAATTTCCAGCCTTGAATTTTTAGATTCAAAGAATTTTTTGGGCTTAGATATTCAAACATATTTCTAAAATCTGTAACATTTGACATATCCCAATCACTTAAATCAATATCGATGTCTTGAGAATTAATCCCTGTTCTGCTAAACATATAAATCATTTTCGTCACGTTTGATGTGCTTAAATTAACAAAATTCATATTTGATAAATTTCTACAATTATAAAACCAATAAGAGGTCTCAGTAGGAAAAATTTCCTTCCCTATCTCAAGGTTCAAAATTTGTTCTTGTTCCTTTTCCCAAAGCACTGAAGTACTTGTAAATACATATGAGTTTGTTTCATCCATTGGTAAATACTGCTTTTCCACGATTCCATGATCTGTAACATTTGTTGCCCTAGATGAAACAGGTTCATTAATTATAAATGTACCATCACTATATAATACTGTAAATGCGTCTTTATATGTTACTGTGCATGTTGTATCAGTTGTAATATTATTTATTGTTAAAACATTATTTTCTACTGCTCCTATTTGATTATTAGTGCATTCTACCATTGCTAAATGTGTAGGAACTGTTGGTGTTAAATTAAATGTTCCGTCTGTATTGTATGTTATTTGTTTTGTTGTTTCTGAAGCTGTTCCATTTATTACTGTTACATTTACTGTATATTTCTTTGGTTCCCATACAGCATATAAATCAACTGTTGAATTTGCTATAATTGTTAAATTTGTTACTTCTTGTTCGTCCTTATATTCTACACTTCCTGTTTCTGTTTTACTCCATCCTATAAAGTTATAATGAGGTCTAACATATTCGTTTTTATTTAACTTTTGTGTTTTACCACTTTTAAAGGTTGAATTTTCCATTATTGTAGATATTGGTATATTTATATTTTTCACATATCCTCTATCTAAACCGCTGTGGACACTACTATCTTTCT
>JAUNBT010000102.1:0-6844 GCA_030526985.1 Lachnospiraceae bacterium
TAAAAAATAAGCAGATATAAATAAATTAAATGATATCTGTTGAGTATGACACAATTTGCTAAACTTTTCAGATATATTTTTTACTTTTCAATTCTCTTCTTCCTTCTTGTTCCTGTTGCATCTGCTGTTTCTGCTGATGATTATCAATACACATTGCAACAGGGGGATGCATCATATAACCTGGTTAAACAATATAATGGCTCATACGTAGACCAAATAAATGGTTCTGTTACTCCATTTTCAAATTTTAATGGTCCATATATGAGGACATTAACTTTCACGTCAGACCGCACACAAAACAATACATTAATAAATATTGCATTATTTAGAAACAATTCATCCATTAAACCAGATTTCTCCGATTTAAGGGTATATAATTCGCAATATATTCAGTTGCCAATATATGTTAAGCAATACCCTGAGCCGATAATGTATAACCATATTTTCATAAAACTGAATGTTACAGAAGGAGTTAACACTGTATATTTAAATTATGGAAATACATCTGCAACAAGCGTAAGTAATATAAGTTCAGTATATTTATATTATGCTAATTACTCTACGCCCACTACTTTGCCATCACAAATTATCTATAACGACACATTTACAAATTCGGAGTTTCTTTATGATACAAGTACTTCCACAGGCTCTCGATTCTCTTTTAACAGTTCAGGAAATAATTCATTTCCATCAGTTTATCATAGAATCATAGGGAGCACTGGTTATATATATCAAAATTTAAACGAAAATGGATATCAGTCATCATTAATGGATGGATTTAACAATTCTACACGTGTATTTCTAAACTTTTCGATGAATAATGACAAAACCGCCAAGGTAAGTATTATCAAATATAACAAGACGACAAATTCATCGATTGAATCAATTTATTTCAACTCAACCAATTCCTCGTATATGCCGTATGAAAGATTATACTATACAACAGGCAATGACCTCTATTTTCAATCCATAAAAATATATAATTCAAGTAACCTGTCTAATTTTAGAATCGGAAACCAAACGGACGTTGTAACTCCTTTTCCTTTTCCCGTTAGTTTAGATATTCCTTCTGGTGTATTTAGTTCTTTAAATTATACAAATACGGAGTATGTCGGACTATTAAATTTTTCTGTATATTATACACCGCATGTTTTAGACGTGAGGGCCGAAGATGTTACAACACGAGGTACATTTAATATATCTTATATACCCGTTGACCAACTTGCAACATATCGGTTACAAATATCAAACACATCTGATTTTAGTAACATCTTAATAAATACAACAGGAAATCAGTCAAATATTAATGGCAGTGGCCTAAACGCACGAGCGCATATTAATGTAACCGATTATGAAAATTTGACAAAAGGAACATATTATTGGCGTATTAAATCGGCAGAAGAAAACAATAATACAGTTTTCGCTAACGGGAGCTTCGTAATGCTGGAAACCGTAAGTTTTTTATTACGAATTCACGACGGGATTAGTGGAGATTGGATTAATGTATCAATAGAAAATAACACAAGCACAGATTTTCAATATCCAAACGGTTCCCTTGGAAACTATCCATACATGGATGTACGATATAGGGATTCGAACTATTCAATGATTTCATCCAATATCTCTATAATACAAGGGTCCGAAATTAAAAATTACTCAAATAATACTATTACCATAAACGGGACTAATTATTTCGCTAGATATGTAGATAATGTTTCGGTTAATAGCCCAACTACAATCAATTTAACAATTAACCGTGGTAATCCAAACTATGCACAGTGGGAAAATCAAACCTATACATTTACCTTACGGGAGTATATGATTAAAGATGGGTATCTAGATTTATCCCTGGAAAGAATTACATCTAACAATACAATTGCCTCAAACTCAACGCATGGAATTATCCATGCTTCATCGTTGGAAGCTATATCTAATGGTAGTGTAATGGTTAATTTTTCATCTAATGGAACATATATAACAACCATTCCCTTTGCAGATGGCGGACAATATGCTTATTATAATTCTAATAATTCTACGGCTATCCGTCCATTCATGTTTACATTTTTGACCCAAGGATATCAAACAGTATCGGGAACTATTGGCAATATAAAACAAGATGTTTTAATGATTGCAACTCCAACAATTACAATTAAAGTAAAAGATGCTGAGACTAACCTAGATGTACAGTATTTTACTACATTCTTAGGCGAAGACCAACTAATAAGGTCAACAGATAATGGAATTGTATCATACGAAAATGTCACCGAAGGGATGTACCAAGTCATTATACAGGCAACGGGTTATGCACAATCAACTAAACAAATTAATGTTACTGATGTTGATAAGGATATTACATTATTTATTAAAAAAAGTCAAAATGAAACTACGTGGGATGAAAAGAATTTCGTTACTTTTTACATTTTGGACCAACACGGCAATTATGTTTATAACTCTTCCGTTAGCGTTATCCTACTAAACGGAACAGAAGTATATTCTCAAACATTGACAAATACTGCAACTTTTGTCACCGAACTTAACCGCAGTTCTAATTATCAGATTAGAGTTATTAAATTGTCTGAAAATATCGACCAAACTGTTAACGTATATGGTTCCTCATTGTCTTCCATCATGTATTTGTACGTAAATAGAACGGTCTCAGAAGCTCCCTCTTTAATTAATGGTACCTCTGTTACATTTAGTCAATCGGGAAATAATTTAATTGCAACTGCAACAACGACAAACCCAAAAATCAATAACTTGTTTTTTGAAAATGCAAATGCAAGTTATTATAATACAAACACAGGAGAGAACGGAACGTTGCCTGCTCCGTCTATTAGCACACGTGGTAAAACTGTAACAGCAACCTGGAACCTTTCAGGTCATACAGAAGCGGGAATTACTGTAACGGCCAATGTTACCGTTAAATCGGAAGAAACAGGTAATCAGGAATTAAAGGCTAGGAAATCTTTTGCCGTCAAAGGCGACAGCGGAATTATTGTTGATTTAGGATTGACAGAATCGCAAATGTTTTGGGTATCCGTCACTATATTAGGTCTGCTGGCCTTAATCACGTCGTCCGCTGGAATTCCATATGCATCCACATTGGTTCCAATTGCAGGTTATCTTCTGCTTCATTGGGCTGGATGGGTAACGTTCGAAGACGGAGCATTACTATTATTAGCGACAGGTTTAATTATTGTATTGTACAATATTATTAAAAATAGTAGGGGATGATTTAATGATGATACACAATAATGTTAAAAAGGGATTTGTAAACGCAATAAATGGCCTTGAATATGAACTAACAGTATACCCAATAGTACTAACTATACTTGGAAGCATATACCTATTGGTATTATTTTATAAAACGATGGGTGATGGTATTTCAATAGCAACCGAAGATGGATTTGTAAATATTATATCTCTATTAATCGGTCTCTTATTGCTTGTGCCATTGTATAGACTATATCAATGTCTTGCAAATATGTTCTTTGGAAATTTAATTAAAAATGAAGATAGTGTTGCGTCTTCTGGAGAAAATATTGCAGGGGGTATCCTTGCAATTGCAGGATATGCCCTTATAGTGAGTATTGACTTTCTTTGTATTTTTTATGCTATGTAAATTAAACATTAATGAGGCTAAAATATGAAACTAAAACCTTATTTTAAAACTGATGTGAAGATTTCCGTGGTCGAATTATCAAGTAAAGACAGAGAAAACACTGGATTTAAGCAGGTTTTGAGAGATGAAAATGGGCGAATTATCGACGGTAGAAATCTCTCACGTGGGAAACCGCAATGGTTCAAGGATATCTCTCAATCTACAAACAAGTTTTTGAGAGATGCGGACAGCATTGAAGTGTGGATTGCAGAAGAAGGAAATCCGAGAGGAATTATTGTACCAATAAAAAACGGCAAATCTATGGGCTACTACGATACTTTTGGAAACATTTCAGACAAAACCATTGACGCCGCTAATTTTGTAAAGAGAAGCGGTTTTAGAGGCCTTTAAAAACGTAAAGAATTAATTTAATTAATTCTTTTTCTTTTTTTCTTTTTTTAATCGTCTTTTGCATTTGCAAAAACAATCAGCCAACCGTTAATCAAAACAAATAGTGATGCAATGCAAATAATCAATGGGACGAATACCCAAAATCCGTCAAATGCGGGTATAAAATCATATACAGGAAATTCAGGAGTGGACGCTGTCGAATTTAAGACAGGTTCCCCTACATAAACACCTGTTGACATCGAAAGCGTTAGGAAGAGAGAACATAAGAAAAGACATGCTCTAAAATAAATATCTGCTCTCCCTAATTTATCCGACGACAATAAAATAGAACGTACAAATATGAAGAATCCCATAATGAAGACAAGGACAAGGCCCATAATGCACATACTGATAGGTATCATTTTCGTCTTCCCCTCATTTTTTCAGAGTGATATCGTCTTCCATTTACATAAATCTCACCGTCGTCACCAATATCTATTTTATTGATATCAATATCGGGATGGTTTGTTACAAATTTAACCCATTTCCGCTTATCTGCATTAGATAGCGGGGGCAATGCGGCATTATCCAGTGCTTTTTTATCCAAACCTTTTTCACGCTCCAATTTCTCTGCTAAAACCCATGCGGAAGATTTCCATGGTGTTTTCATAATTTCTCCAAAGGATGGCATTCCAGTTAACAATTTTACATCTTTCTTTAAATTTTCGGATTCCTGCAAATCATTAACAATAGCAACATAATCGTAAGAGTCTTTAACCTTGCGGTGTTCAGGCATATCTTTTTCAAGAATTGCATTATGTTTCCGCCTTAATTGGTCCGATGGAGATTGGATATATAACCCCGTCCGTTCGTCTTTTTTTGGCGGAACAGGCCTAGCGTTTGTATTTGTCATTCTTTCCGTCTGGTGCTTCTTTAACGGCTGTAAATCGATAATCGTATCCCATACCCCTCTCCGTAGGGTTTCTACTTTTGCGGAACTGTATTCAGGCAGATACCGAACTCGCACAAGATATCCGTTTCTTTTTAATATTTTAGCTAATTCGGTTGCCGCTTGTTTTGGATTTGTTATTCCTAAATCCAAGTCGGCCGGCCGACGCTGGTTTTTGGAACCCCAAGAAGCCTGTGGTCCTGAACCATATATTTCATGCGGACGTTTTTTCAAATACGCTTCAATTTCAGCGGCGGCTTTCTTATTAAATGCTTTAATGGATGCAATTTTAAAACCTTTCCCGAAAACAGTGTCATTTACAGAATATAATTTATACATGGAACTCACCTTCTTCTCTCTTTAAGTCCTCTATTAAAATTATAGAACGTATCCAGAGATATAAACATCGTCGCAAAAGCTCCACAGAACCCTAAGGCGATTAAAAGCCAACCCAATGCCTGGATAAATGGAATTAATATGCTTCCATACCAAATAGCAGTGGATTGAATAACTTTTGCAATGACAAGCATTGAAAAAGCGATTACATAAACAAACATAGTTAACAGTGTATACTCTACTTGTTTCATTTTATACAACCTTATTCAAACGGATTCTTGAATATATATTCATCTCTTTTGAGATTTAATTTTGATTTAGACGATTTTCGGCCATCTGTCTTTTCCTTTTTTTCGTCTTTGTCTTTCGGTTTCTTGCGGAAATCGGCGGCCAAGCGGATATCTAGTTTCAATTCATCTTTTAAATCTGATTTTAAATCAGCTTTTGGAGTCAGCCGTTTTTCGCCTTTTAATGTAATCTCCTGTTTAATTTGTGCGGGCAATCTATCAGTTACTGCAATCCTGTTGCTTGTAATCGAAGGTACTCTTGAATTTATTTTTACATCACTTTTTAGACTAGCGGGAATTCTATCTGTAATATCCAAATATGCATTCATAGTTGCAGGAGTACGGGATGAACTCGCAAAATTAATTTTTCTTAAATCCATCGGAATTTTAACAGTAGGTGATACGTCCAGAATTGAAGGCAACCTTGATTTAAATGAAGCGGCCGCTTGTGATGTTCTTTCTTTAATAGACGCTTGCGGTGTTTTTCTATCAGGCCTCATGGAGCGGGCAGACATATCAATCGAACCCTGTTTAATGGCTTTATTCATCGTCGAATCAAAAACGTCTCTGAATGGCTTAATCGTTGGTTCTTTTGGGTTTAATCCGAGTTGTTTACGAATAGGATTTAAAATTAGTCTTGGGTAAACTTCCAAATCCGATTGATTTAATAAACGTTCGTTTATATTCAACGTATCTTTTTTTGCTTGTTCCAAAACTTCTTTTTTGAAATCAAGAACAATATCTTCCCCCTTTGCATTAGGCCTAATTGATGAAACATAATCCCTTTCTGACATTGGTTTATTTGTCCGAGCATCGATTGGCGTATTTAATGAGATATCGGACGGATTTATGGAGTCCAGAGCATCTTTTGCACTTGTCATAAACTCCTTAGGCTCATACACATATCCAGGCTTGGAGCCGTCCATGTGGTAAAAAACCCCATCCGTTTTTGTTGTAATTGGAACGGCCAAACCCTTACCGTATGCAAAACTGTCGGGTGCTTTCGGAAGTTTCATTGTATCACCAAAACCATATCCTGCCGACATTTCGGCGGGAACTTCACCAACAAGATAGGTTAATGAATTTTCAACAAATTGCGGTGTCAGAGCGTTTGCTTCTTTAAATTTCGTATTCCGTTGAAATAAATTGCTTACGTCACCAGACAACAGACTTGTTCCTATTGTTGTATCAAATCCAAATCCTGCGGGAATTGCCCCTAATGCTAGTGCAGAATCGTCGGCCAAATCCAGATATTTTAATCCTGTTCCGATTGCTACTGGT
>JAUNBT010000102.1:6854-10962 GCA_030526985.1 Lachnospiraceae bacterium
CCTTTTTTAGCAAGATATTTTGCACCGTATTTTGCACCAGTTCCAAGAATACGGCCGCCAAGATATGCTTTCCCTAATTCTTCTGCTTTCGATATTGTTGTTCTTGTCGGATTTTCAGCAAATTTATTCCATGAATTTAGCAATACAATTGTTCCAACGGGCTCTGTTTCTTTTAAGAAATCATAAGCATATCCAGGCATTTCAGATATCGGCATGTCTTTGAAAAAGTCAAACTCCTTTGTTTGATATTCAGGTCTATCTTGATATCTAACATTTAAATCACCAGTAGGGTCTCCCTTGTCCTCATATACAATATTGTCAATTCTCGAACCATCACCAGCCATGACTCTTGGGATGTTCCATAGATTAACGCCATATGTTTTATTTCCAAGTTTTAAACTACTAAATGCAGAACCGTCGGCTTTTCTTACTTTCTTTTCTGAATCTACATATAATCCACTCCATGGCTCTATCACAGATTTAATTAACGGGTCTGCGTATTTTTCTCCTGTTACTGCTACATTTTCCCTACTTTCACGGTATGATTCCAAAGCCGTATTTGGAGCATATGCTAACATACGGCCAACGTCATTCATATTGTTAATAACCGTGTCCGTGTAATAATGACCTGCATTATAATTGTTGTTAGAATCCCTTAATAAGCCTTCTCTGACGCTTGCACTTTCTGTTGGTCCAATTGGCCTTGTTGCAATATTTGGTGTTCCGAAAACGGCGTTTCGTGCTCTTTCCCATAACGGAGTTTGTTTTGGAGTCGGTTTTTCAAACATTGCTGTTAACGTTGTACCTCTGTCTGAATCTGTCATTACGGTACCGACTATTTCGTCTTTTGCATTATATATATTAACGGGTCTGCTGTCTCCTCCTCCTTTTAGTAATCTGTTAGCTGTTTCAGGTGATGAGGACATAGCCGCCGCATATCTATCAAAATGTGATACATTATCTTGTCTTTTCGTATTTGGAGTTAATTTTTCCCACCCCGATGTATCTACCTTTGCCCCCTGTGCAACTGTTGTCAAAGTTCCATCGGGCTTTCTATAACTATTTTCGGGAACAAAATGAGCATAACTAGGGGCAGTTAATGCAATTGTTTTAATTTTGCCTTGAAGTTTTGGATTATTGCTTTTTAATATATCTGGATTAGTAATACCTGCGGCCTGTGAATATTCCAGATGTGTAGGAGTTCCTCCCGTCAAAAGTTTGTTATAAGCAACGACGGGGGTCAGTTGGTCGGAACTTTCAGATTGGAGAGTGCTGTTAGAAGTTGTTGTGGATTTACCTAATGTCGGAACGCCGCTATATTCTCCCCTCTTCGATGCGGCGACCGCTTCCTTATACCCAAATGCTTGATTTTCGGCCACACTTTTTTTATCCCCTGCTACGACATAAGAACCGTCAGATGCAGAACCTTTTGTAGAAGAGGATGAGGAACCTGAACCAGAACTTCCCGAAGGTTTTTTTGAACTTCCAGAACCGCCGCCGCCCCCCGAACTTAAATTGCTACCGCTTACACTTTTGTTAGAACTGCTTCCAGAAGATGGTTTAGATGAAGATGGTTTGTTGGAAGAAGAACTACCACCACCCCCATATTTACTAGATATTGCTTTGGCGGCCGTTGAAATTGCATTTTTAACAGAATTAAGTATTGCCATGTTTCTTTCTCCTTATTTTTTAATAATATCTTTTATACAAACCGTATGAAATCGAAAATAAAACTAATGAACCGATACAAATCGTCGGAATTATCGGATAAATAGTGTCATAAATAAATACTATCGGAACAGTGATTGACGGAGGATATTGTAATATATCAAGACCATATATATGAAAACCCATATCTAATAATATCCCATAGATTGGATAACATAAAACGGTTATGAATGCTCCGATTAAAACGACATATGCTAATTTAATCATCTGTTAAAACTTCCTGAATGGGTCATCATCTGTAAATTGGTCGTTGTTTATATATCGTGCTGATGTGGAAAACAAATAACCGACTGCATAGGCAATTGTGAAAAGTAATGCAACTCCGATAATTCCCCATAATGTTACTTCTGTATTTTGGATAAACAGCAGAAGAGGGTAAAAGAAATCGTCTTCGGAGAAAAATGGTAAAACAACCGATTCAACATTTCGTGTTAATGTATAGATGCAACCTATACCGACGGTCATAATTACAAATACCTTTGCCGTTTGCCTAAATAGTGTTCGGATTGCATCAATTAACGGTTCCATGTTATGTCACCCTTCCTTTTAATAAGGAGAATATAACAGTAGTTATTGACAGTACAATTATATAAAATATGATAGTTGAAACTTCAACAAAAATCGTATTCTTCAAAACTACTAATGTTAATACAGCAACAAAATAAATCGATACTACCGAATCAGTTTTTTGATAAATGAGCCAAATTAACAACAAACAGCACACGACAAGCAATAAACCATGAGTGTATCCGTCAATGGTTTCTACTACGTTTGTTACAAAAGCCGTTACGGTAAATCCACCACCAGGAGTTTGAAATAATTCAATCAAACCTTTCCCGTAATTTAATTCGAATCCAGTCACATTAAGCACCTTTCCAAATGAATATACCAAACCTAATAACAATGAAAATCATTCCTATTGTTAAGCCGCCTGAGAATATAGATGCAATTGCATTAAAGAATTCACCCATT
Source organism: Lachnospiraceae bacterium (assembly GCA_030526985.1). Lineage (GTDB taxonomy): Bacteria > Bacillota > Clostridia > Lachnospirales > Lachnospiraceae > SIG292. The sequence goes on from JAUNBT010000102.1 coordinate 9,555, forward strand.
CCCAAAATATCGAAAATGAATTGAAGAGGCAATATCATGATATTAACGGCAGACATAAAATTAGCTACAATAATAGCCAAATAGAGAATAATCTTAATGCCAAGAGTTACTATGAAATCGGCGGCATTGATAAGGCTGAAAATTGCAACTTCCCATCCTGATGACGGAACATAGCCGCCCAAATCAAATAATCCATTAACGTTTAATGTATCGATTACTCCTTTCAAAATAATAGCTGATTCTTGACCTCTTATATCTATTCCGTAGAACATGCTTGCATTTAATACGTCTATCGATAATAATCCTGTAATAACAAAAGCTATAATTGATATATAGGACATTATCATGAAGAATTGGTCAAAGAATTGCATATTAAATCTGCCTCTCTGTATTTGTATAATTTAAAGAACTAAATACACCAGAAGGAATATCTAAACTAACGGGAACAGGGGGAACTGATAAATTAATCGGGTTCCCAAACGTATAAGTGTAATTAGAAGATGAATTATATATTTTTATATTCGATAAATTTAATGTATTAGAAGTACCAGGACCAAGGCGGATTGTGGATAAACCAGAAAAATATCTCGAAGCGCCATCCCAATCGGTACTATTGTCATAGTCTAAATAAATATGTCCAGTACTACTATTAATCCACTGAATATTGGTCGATGCCCGAATAACGTCCGAATCAGTATTTTGGTACCCTTTTATATAAATATGTGTATTATTAGCAAGATTCATATTCGTATGGATTAATTGATTAGACGAAGCATAATCCCAATAACTAATTAAATCAAAATAATTCACTGTGCCACCCTGGGCACCACGAAATAGATATGCATAGTGAATATTAGTTATATTTGTACTATTATTTAATCGAATATATGTAGTATTGAAGAAGCTCGACGAGTTTACTGACGAATTAAATTCGATTGTGGTATACATACCATTATAATGTGTAACATTTTGAAATCCGCTAGCAAGGTTTATTGGACCTGCTATATAATATGCAAATACAGAATTCGCATCACTCATTGGTTGTAAGTCAGACAATCCATAATACATCATAATTTCTAAGTTATTTGTTTGAGGATTAAATTTACCAGATAGAAGATGTGTTTTTATATAAACATTGAAATGAGTTGAATTGGAACTTTCTATATAATATGGAAGGGCTGATTCCTCATTGTTTATTAAAAACCTTATATCGGATAGATTTTCATTCATTTCGGGTTGCCGTTCTATTGTAAAAAATAGTGTTGTGTTATTAAAGGCAAAGGGTATAACCCAAGGTTCTGATGAATATGTAATTGGAATTGCATAAAGTCCGAATTCTGATAATTTGGGAATTACAGAACCATTTATTTGGTCTACGTATGAGCCATTATATTGTTTAACCAGATTA
>JAUNBT010000469.1 GCA_030526985.1 Lachnospiraceae bacterium
CAAAAATAAGAGATGCGATAATATTTGCTTCTGTCAAAAACTCCGTATCAGAAATTATAACAACATCACGGCCTAACACAAAAGGAGAGTCCTGAAAAAAGTCGACTTTCGATGGATGAGGAACAATGTTATGCTGTGAATAACCTACCGATGATAGTAGGAATAATAGTATAAATAGAGTAATATTTTTCATAATAAATTTATTTGCTATTAGCTGTTATTTAAAAATTCGCCAAACGCTTTTCCTAAAATATCCCACACTTTATCCGGTTCAGAAGCAGATAGAAAAGTCCCTTTTCCTGCCCTGTAAGTCCAGGAGAAAATGGAATCCACACCTTCTTCGGAATATATCTTCACAATATCTCCAATCGTTTCTAAGTTTTCCGGGGAACGGAAAAAACTTTGAATCCATCGTTGTGCAGATTTCCCGTTTTGATGTGCCAACGATACTGTTTTTCTTGCCAGATTCCGGTGTGAAATCAATGAGTCATTTCCATCCACTAAAATAGAAGTTGAAAAAACATCGTAATTCGGATTAAATGCAATTTTTTCCCAGTTATCAAAACCTCTGGCATAGGATGAATAAAAGTGATTATCTGCCGGCAGGGAACACTGGATAACTGCGAGTGCCGGATTAATTGATTTTGCAATCCTGGCGGCCTCCGATAGAATTTCATTTGCCTGATCAAATCGAAATTTCAACACTGTTTTTGTCAATACTTTGGGCATTTCATAACCATACTTTGCTTTAAATACGGATTGAGTGATTGGATTTCTGCAAGTAAAATCGTCACTGCCTTGATAGCTGATTGGATTTGTTGGCATCGCGTAATGCGGTTCATCCCAGAATAACCCATCCGCGTCACATGTCCGGGCAAGATCACTAATGATATCCCAGAAATACTCCCTGAAAGCGGGAGAACTGGGTGAAGCTGCTGCTAACGGTTCTCCACTTAAAGCCGTCCATTGCCGATCCATAATATTGCATTCCTGCAAAAATACCGAAGGAGGTTCTCCTCCAAAGAATTTACCGATACCCCAAGTATTTAAATACACTTTTAATCCGATTTTTTTTGCTTCATCGACGATTTTGGGGATTGTCGGTTTCCAGAAAAACAGATCAAATTCAGTTAAAGCCAACACCACCGACGTGCAATTGTGAGCTTTCATTTCTTCAAAATCTTTTCGGGCATGTTCCGGATATGATATCCCATAATAACTTACTCCTGTTTCTTTCATATGCATCTGATTCTACTGTTTGCTGTGTAATTATAAAAACTTGACCCTTGAATTGTATTTTTTCCTCAACAAATCATTTTTAATGTCTCCACCGGCAATGTTTGCACTTGACCAAACCGGAGGGACTACCCCCCTGCGTACACATTCTTTTATACATTCCATTTCCAGGCGATGGGCAATATAAAAATCTATGGAACTTGAAATACCCGTTACAGGCTGGTCAAGACCATCCACTTCAATGACAGCGTCGCCGAATGGCACATAATTGTCAATATAAATATCAGACAGGTCAGACAGATGTTTTCCTGATTGATGGCGTAACGGGAAATCTTTGGGTGTTTTATTATTCCAGTCTTTTGAAGATACCCCGATCACAATTGCATTTCTTTTTTTTGCTTCTAAAGCGCAATCAATAGTAGGAGGATTGAATCCATAACTGTGAAAGATTATTATTACATCTTTTTCACTTACTCCATAATAATCAACAGTCGCATTTCCTATATTATGCTGGCGCTCATGAGCTAAATACATGTATGCCGGGGTAACCGGATGGATGGCGAAATCAATCATAGGGCATAGGTTTGCCAGCCCTCCGGCTCTCCAAAAAAGCTCTTGCATGACCAGGGTTGTATGGCCTCCCCCGCCATA
>JAUNBT010000470.1 GCA_030526985.1 Lachnospiraceae bacterium
TGTACCGGGAGTATTGGTATTGTTATGCTGGTTCCCATGTTGAATCTTTTGCAGGTGTCAGTGGGAGATAGTCATTTGCTTGATTGTATACTTTTGCCATTCATCCGAATGAACCGGATGCAGCAGGTTATTACATTACTTGGTATATACATCGTATTGTTATCCTTAAAGGCAATTTCTAACCGGCAGTTGTCGATTTGCATGGGAGAGTTTATTGAACGTCAGAGCCTGGAAATGAGGGGGAAATTATATGACTGCGTTTTGGAAGCAGAGTGGGAAGAATTATCTAAATACCGGAATACGGATCTTCTTAACCTGTTTACTTCTCAGTGCAGTCAGTATAGTCGTGGTATGACAGACATGATTGATCTGCTTGCATATGGAGTGACTGCGCTGACACAGCTGTGCATTGCATGCTGGATGAGTTTGCCGGTAACGATCTTTGTATTGCTTCTAGGAATGATGTTTTTATGTGTATTTTATCCGCTTTTGAAAAATTCCAGAAAGTACGGGAAAGAGGTCATTCAGATTGATCAGAAATTTTACGGAGAGATTACCGAACAGCTGAGCAGTGTGAAAGAAGCACGAGCATATAGAATTGAAGAAGAGAATGCAAAACGGTTTCATTATTTGAGTAAAAAGTTTTACAATTGCCAGACAAAATATGTCCGTCTTGCCGCAATTCCGCAGATGTGTTATACGATTGGTTCTGCATTGCTCATTGCGATTGTATTTATTTTTAGCACGATGATTTCTAATACTGGTACAGCACAGCTTATGGTATTAATTTATATCTTTTCCAGATTGTGGCCGATATTCTCTACCTGTCAAAAAAAATTACAGAATCTGCAGTCCTGCCTTCCAGCATGTGAGACAGTACAAAGTATTTGTGAAAGATTAAAAAGGAATACAGCGAAGGAAAATGAAACATCGAATCTGAATGAAGAGATTGTTTTTCGGAAAGAAATCAGGTTTAAGAATGTTAGTTTCTCTTATAAGGAAAGTGCGGCTCCTGTGTTGAAGAATCTGAGTTTCATATTGGAATATGGGACAATCACAGCTCTTACAGGAAGAAGTGGGGCAGGAAAAAGCACGACAGCAGACTTGCTCCTGGGACTGCTGCATGCAACATCGGGAGAGATTACAGTAGATGGAAAGGCGCTGACAGGGACACGGTTGAACAGTTGGCGGGATCATATTGGATATGTACCGCAGGAACCATTGATTTTGCATGCATCGATCCGGGACAACTTATTAAGATTTCATCCGAAGGCAACGGAAGAAGAAATGATAGATGCACTTAAAAAATCTTTGGCATGGTCATTTGTGCGGCGAATGGAAAAAGGACTGGACACCATTCTTGGGGATAAAGGGGTTCGTATATCTGGTGGAGAACGCCAGCGGATTGTATTAGCACGTGTACTGATGGGCAATCCGGATTTCATTATTCTGGATGAGGCAACGAGTTCACTGGATTACGAAAGTGAGAAGGCGATTCGTGAAACTCTTGAGGGATTACGAGGAAAAACTACGATCTTGATTATTGCTCATAGATTGGAGACGATACGCACGGCAGATAAGATTATTGTGTTGGATCATGGAAGTATAATGGAAGAAATACAGGGATATGATTTGCAATTTCAAAAAGACGGATATTTGGGAGATATGATAAAGAAGGTATGATATCTTTTATAAGGACAAGTAAACACAGAAATGGCTTCCAAGATGGAAATTCCTGCTTCAAAGTGGCGGCAGCATATTGTACCTGATCTGGTGCAAAAAGACAAGTGGATAAAATGGAGAGGGAAAGGACACTGCTTGGTAGTCGTTTCTGAAAGTAATAAAGTTGAACAGGAAGGACAGTGGGTAGAATGAATGTAATTGTT
>JAUNBT010000471.1 GCA_030526985.1 Lachnospiraceae bacterium
CTTCTTTCATCTTAATATATTGATAGCAGTTTTTCGCAACTCTCTTTTTAAAATTTTCCCATTTGCAGTTAAAGGCATTTCTTCCACAAATAGAACATACTGTGGTGTCTTATATGATGCCACACGTGCATGAACATAATCAATAATTTCTTTATCTGTAACATCAAATTCTTTTTTCTTAATTACAAATGCAACTACGTCTTCTCCATACTTTTCCTCTGGAATACCGACAACCGAAACGTCTTTTATAGCAGGGTGCTCCTGTATTACATTTTCTAACTCTTTTGCAAACACATTTTCGCCACCACGAATAATCATATCTTTAATTCGTCCTAATATTACATAATTTCCATCCGATTCTAAACGACATAAATCTCCTGAATGAAGCCAGCCTTCCGAATCAATCACCTTGCTCGTAAGTTCTGGATGTTTATAATATCCTTTCATAAGATGATATCCTCGAGTACACATCTCGCCTATTTCTCCTGCTTTTAATGTTTCCCCTGTTTCCGGATCTACAATCTTATTTTCAATATGAGGCAATGTCTTTCCCACTACCGACATACGTCTTTCCAATGGAAGTTCTGAATCTGTCATCACTTGAATTGCGCATGCCTCTGTCAGTCCGAGTCCGATCACAAATTTTTTCATATACATTTTATCGGCTATTTGCCTTGCAATTTCATAAGAGCAAGCAGCACCGCCAATAATTCCTGTTCGTAAAGACGAAAAATCATAATTCGAAAATTCAGGATGATACAACATTTTAATAAACATCGTTGGTACTCCCAACAAAGAAGTACACTTATATCTTTGAATCGCCTTCATTACTTTTACAGGCTCAAACTTATCAATAATTACCATCGCCGAGCCATGTGTAATACAAGCTGGTATAGCCAATACCACGCCAAAACAATGAAATAATGGAATAGGCAGACACTCTATATCGTCTGTATTTAGTTTCATTTTATATCCACATGTTTTTCCTATATTCCGAATTCCCTCATGTGTTAGCTGTACCCCTTTTGCAGTCCCAGTTGTTCCGGAAGTATACACCATACACGCAACATCTCTTTTGTCAAGACTACACATAATCTGGTTTACATACTTCTTTTCTTCATCTGTTATTTCAGCAAATAACTCCTCCATATTTTTCATACCAATAGGAGTATTTTTACCTATATAAATAATTTCTTCCAATTTAGGGAGCGACTTTGAATGTAATTTTTCCGTTGTATTTAAAGTTTTCAGCTCTGGACATATTTGATTGATCGTACTTACATAATCATTGCTACCAATACCTTGATTCATGATTAATACTTTTGCATCACTTTCATACAATAAATGTTCTAATTCCATACACTTAAAATTGGTATTTACAGTCACCATACATGCACCTATTTTAGCAGTAGCATACATGACGGCCACCCATTCCAAATTATTTGTTGAATAGAGTGCAACGTTATCCCCTTTTTGAACTCCTAATTCCAATAAGTGCATTGCCAACCTAGATGTAAGTTCAGAGAATTCCTTGTAAGTAATGTGCAAATTTGTTGACTCTTCAATAATGCAGATTTGATTACTCAAACGATTCGCCTGGACATCTAACGATTCTCCTAACGTCATATCTAATAATTTCTCTTCATTATCATTTTCAAATTGTAAGATTAACTTGTCCATTTTCAACATATTCACCCCTATGTCTGCGGATCTTTCATCAAAATCCATCAATCCGTCTTTGCTTTCTTAATTGATATCGTTTCTTTCCGGCTTCCCATTCTGCCTGTTGCCCTACTGTTTCAGGCTGTAGCTTTGGAACAGTTTGAGGAATACCATTTTCATCAATCGCTACCATAACCACATATGCACGGTTTATCGGTTTTC
>JAUNBT010000103.1:0-1130 GCA_030526985.1 Lachnospiraceae bacterium
TGAAAAATCCAGCCTTTCGTCATTTAAGAAAAAACGATCTGGATAATAAAGGGCATACTGAATCGGAAGGCGCATATCCGGTGTACCAAGCTGTGCCATCACGGCCCCATCCTGAAACTGTACCATAGAGTGAATAATACTCTGGGGCTGTACAACCACCTCAATCTGATCAAAATTCACATCGAAGAGCCACTTCGCCTCGATTACCTCAAGCCCTTTGTTCACTAGTGTTGCAGAATCAATGGTAATCTTTCTTCCCATGGACCAATTTGGATGTTTTAGGGCATTTTCCACCGTCACATCTTCCAGTTCTTTCCTTGTCTTTCCACGGAAAGGTCCGCCGGAAGCGGTAAGAAGAATCTTTTCTACCTGGCTCCTTTTTTCCCCATGGAGACACTGAAAAATCGCCGAATGTTCGCTGTCTACCGGAAGAATCGATACTCCCTTCTCCTTAGCCAGAGGCATAATCAAATGTCCGGCCGTTACCAGAGTCTCTTTATTGGCAAGTGCAATATCTTTTCCCGCCTCGATTGCTGCGATTGTCGGACGAATTCCAATCATTCCGACCACCGCTGTCACAAGAATATCCATGTCAGAAAGAACTGCAATTTCAAGCATTCCATCCATACCGGAGACAATTTTTACGGGAAGATCTTTTACTTTTTCTTTTAATTCAAGTGCTTTTTCCTCTTGCCACAAGCAGGCAATCTCCGGCTGAAATTCCCGAATCTGCTGTTCTAAAAGAGTGACATTGCTTCCTGCTGCCAATGCTCTCACTGAAAGATCTTTGTTATCTCTTACAATTTGAAGAGTCTGGGTTCCGATAGAACCTGTCGATCCTAAAATTCCAATTCTTTTTTTCTTTTCCTTATTCATCTTTTATCCTCGCATTTCTTCGCTCTATCTCCACTATGCCGCAATGGTATAAATCAGGAAATAGTAAATCAACGGTGCAATAAAGATTACACTGTCAAACCGGTCTAAAATACCGCCATGGCCCGGAATCAGCGTACCGTAGTCTTTGATATCATAATTTCTCTTAATCGCGGATGCACCTAAATCTCCCACGATGGAAATCAAGCCGCCGATCATACAGATTAAAACAAATACCACCGACAGATTATAGTCCG
>JAUNBT010000103.1:1140-10856 GCA_030526985.1 Lachnospiraceae bacterium
ATAGTCCGTGAGTACCATATCCATTACAATCAGACTATATAAACAGCCTAACAGACCGGCACCGATTACGCCGCCAACTGCTCCTTCAATGGTCTTCTTCGGACTTAAATGAGGAGACATCTTATGTTTTCCGAATAATCTTCCGGCACAATAGGCAAGGGTATCATTGCCCCAGGAGCTTAAAAACAGCAATACGACATAGATTCCTCCATCCTTTAATATACGAATCTGATATACGTAGCTTAACATCGTTGTCACATAAAAAAATCCAAAAAATGCAGCCGCCACCTGCTCAAAACGAAACTTGGGAAAAGTAAGCACATAGCAGGCTAAAAGTGCAATCATCAAAAGAAGGGTAACGGGAAGTAAAAACTCCGTAAGCTCCAATGCTAACAGTACATAATAAAAAATCGAAGCAGTATAGCAAATAACTGCCAATGCTGATTTTTCCGCCTGAAAAATGCGGAGCAGTTCATAATAGCCAATCAAAGAGACAATCCCTGCCATCGCAAAAGTAGGCATACCTCCCAAATATAATACAATTGCAAGAATCGCAACGAGCACGATTCCACTTAAAAGTCTTTGTTTAAACATAGTCATCTCCTGACGATTAGGACAATACACCGCCAAATCGTCTTTCCTTTCCATTATAGTACCGGATTGCCCGTATTAATTCCTCTTTATTATAATCCGGCCATAAAACTTCTGTAAAATAAAATTCTGTATAGGCAAGCTGCCATGGGAGAAAATTAGACAACCGGATTTCTCCGCTGGTGCGCACCATCAAATCCGGATCGGGAAGATTCCTTGTATCAAGATGATCATTGATACATTTTTCTGTAATATCTTCCGGGGAAAGGGTTCCGTCTACACATTCTTTTGCAATCTCAGTCATTGCCCTTCGAAGCTCATCTCTTCCGCCGTAATTTAAGGCAATAGAGAATTTCAGTCCCGTATTGTTCTTTGACTTTTCTTCTAACTCTAAAATTCTATCCTGCAGATTCTTGTCTAAGGCAGAGATGTCTCCGATCACCTGCACTTTCATATTATTCTTGGAAGAACGTTCAATACAGTCCATCAAATACTTCTTAAGCAGTCCCATCAACGCCCCCACTTCCTCCTGGGAACGCTTCCAGTTCTCTGTAGAAAAAGCATACATGGTCACATACTCTATGCCAAGGTCATAGGCATCCTCCAATATCTGCTCCACTACCTTAGCGCCTTCCACATGGCCTGCATTTCTGGGGAGATGTCGCTTCTTCGCCCAGCGGCCATTTCCATCTAAAATAAAGGCAACATGTCTTGGAATTTCCAACATGGTGCCATTGATTTCTCTCTTCATAGGAAAACCTCCTGTCTCTATGCTATGAATGCCAGACAGCCCGGTCCAAAAACCGGGCTCTCTGGCACAAATTTCTTAACCTTCACTAAATTGTAAGAATTTCCTGGGATTTCTCATCAATTGCCTTGTCCACTTCTTTGATAAACTTATCTGTCATCTTCTGTACTTTCTCTTCATTATCTTTGAGTTCATCTTCACTGATCTCGCTTGCCTTATTCTGTTTCTTTAAGAAATCGTTGGCATCTCTTCGGATGTTACGGATTGCCACCTTGGCATTCTCCCCTTTTTTCTTTACATCCTTTACTAACTCTTTACGGCGTTCCTCTGTAAGTTCCGGGAACACAAGACGGATTACCTTGCCATCATTGCTTGGATTGATTCCAATGTCAGAATTTTGAATCGCCTTCTCAATTGCCTTAATTAAAGAAGAATCCCATGGCTGAATCACTAACATTCTTGCTTCCGGCACACTGATATTGCCCACCTGCTGAAGCGGTGTCGGTGTTCCATAATAATCCACCTTAATCTTATCTAAAATGTGCGGATTTGCTCTTCCGGCCCGGATTCCCTGATAATCTCTGCCAAGGCTTGCCAGAGTCTTTTCCATCTTCTCTTCAAATTGTGTTAACATAATGCTTCCTCCTAATTCTCTATTCTCTAATGCTCTATTTTGACAGCCACTTATACGGTTACATAAGTTCCGTTAAACTGTCCCTTTACTGTATTCACGATACTATTCTCTTCACCAAGGCCAAATACGATCATCGGCATCTTATTCTCAAGACACATAATGGTTGCTGTAAGATCGACCACAGCCAGCTTCTTTTCCAGTACCTCATCTAAGGAAATGGAATCATATTTTACTGCGTTCTCATTGAGCTTAGGATCACTGTCATAGACTCCGTCAATTGCCTTCGCAAGCAAAATGGCATCCGCTTCAATCTCAATTGCCATAAGGGATGTTGTGGTATCCGTGGAAAAATACGGATGTCCCGTGCCTCCGGCAAAGAAGGTGATATATCCTGCCTCTAAAGCTTCCACTGCCGCATCCTTTGAAAACAGCTCTGTAAATGCACCGCACACGAAAGGAGTAAATACCTTCGTCTTCAGTCCCACACTTCTTAACATCTCTGATACATAGATACAATTCATCACAGTCGCTAACATACCAATCTGGTCTGCATGGGTCCGTTCCATATTCCCGCTTGTCCGGCCACGCCAGAAATTACCGCCGCCGATTACAATGGCAACCTGCAGTCCGTCTTTGGTGATCTCCTTAATCTGTCCAGCCACCTCAAGTACTGTCGCCTCATCAAATCCAGTCTTCTTCTCACCTGCTAAGGCTTCTCCACTTAATTTAAGAAGCACCCGCTTCATATCTTTTATTTCTTTCATGTATGCACCTCTTTATTCATTTCCGTACTACCCAAAGTATAACATAATCTGAAATCTATTTCCACAGCTTATTTAAAAACTTGCCGACTTCTTCCCAGGCCGCTTTCGATTCCGGTATCATATGAAGTCCCATCTGAAAGACATGGAACATTCCTTCATAGACAGAGGTCTTTACCTTCACCCCTGCCTCTCTGGCTTTTTTGGCCGCTTCTAAAGTATCACTTAAGAGCATTTCCTGATCTCCCACCTGAAAAAGAATCGGCGGAAAACCAGTAAAATCTCCGTAAAGCGGAGATACGTAAGGATTTGTCCGTTCCTCCTCTTTCGTAATATAAGGACAGTTATAAATCATACTGTCTCTTGTTCCTCCAAAGAGTGGGTCCTTTTCAAAATTCAACTCATAGCTTTCCCCGGTAAGAGCAAGGTCCGTCCAGGGAGACATGGCCACAATTCCTGCCGGAAGAGGCCTGTTGTGATCTTTTAAATAATGGACAAGGCAAAGAGCCAATCCACCGCCGGCAGAATCTCCTGCAACGACAATGTCTTCTGCCTTATAATTCTTTTCCCGAAGAAGCCACTCGTAGGCTACCAATGCATCCTCTAAAGCCGCCGGATAAGGATATTCCGGTGCCACACGGTAATCAATCGTAAGTACATGGGCACCCCCGGCACATTTACTATACATAATGGAAAATCTCCGGTAGGCATTCCGAAGGGGTGCAATGTATCCACCTCCATGAAGCTGTAAAATTACCTTTTGTTTCGGTTTCTCTTTTCGTATATAATATTCCATATCAAAATGATCGGCGGCCACCAGTTCCCGTTCAAAGCTGTCCGGGCATTTCCATGGCGGCTCTTTCGGATGTTTTCTAAGCTCCCCTGTCTGAAAGGCATGGCCTTTTTGGGTACTCGTCACATCCGCAATCATCTCCCGGAGAATCATACCGCGTATACTCGCTTCCCGTTTTCTGCGTTTTTCCGCAGCTGTCTCTTTTTTCATGTATGAAATCTCCTTTTTAACTCATTCTTCACTTTTCTATCTAAAAATATAATAATCCCAATCAAAACAAGGAAAGATACTCCACATGTAATGATGGCAATCAGCATATTATCCACAAAACCCAAAGCCGCAGCCACAAGGGGAAGGATACTTAAAAATGTCACTGCAATCTGGCACATAAAATAGCCCTGCCAGCTGGCTGGATTTACCATCATCATAATGACAAGTGCAAGGTTTGCCAAAAGCAGCAGTCCCGGCACCGCATAACGGATGGACCAGCCTTTGTATCCCGTCACCACATCAATAATCACAGTTAGAACTATAATTCCAAGTGCCTGCCAGATTACCTTCGCGCCCAGATTGGTCCGGTGCATCGCCGTATAAGATACCGTAAACCAACAATATCCAATCCCCGCCAGTACGATAACAGACCAGTACAGTCCACTAAAGGTAAGATAATTGATAAATGCCGATAATGCCCCAATCAAAATCAAGCTGAAATAAAAAATCTTGCTTAGCATCCTCGTCCGCTGCAACTCCTGTGCCATGGACGGATAAGCATCTTCTCCTTCTCCCTCGCCGGTAAGTACGCTGTGGCAGAGAGGACAGACGGAAGAATGATCCATAATTAACATATCACATCGTTTACACTGTTTCATTATTCACCCCGTTACTTAAAATCTGAATCCTCGCTCCCATTTTACGGATTGCTCTGAAAAAACCTTTTGGAATATAGGTTTCTTCAAATACAGAAGCGAAGGTGATTACCATATCCTGCCCGTAAGTACAGATGGTGCACTTTAGGGTCTGGGATTTTCCAACTCCCATAATCGCATGAAAGCTTTCAATCTCCTTTGCATATTCGGGAAGGACTTCTATCTTTCCAAGATTCGATAATGTCATGGTGTAGGACTTTTCTGAGCGGCTGTAAATGGCCTTTGTGCCAAGTTCCTTGATAAAAAGCGGCACAAAACGTACCAGCTTTTTCTCATAACCTACATTATAGGAAATAATCTCTTCCATTCTCTCTTTTGTAATCTTTTCTTCCATCTGTTTTTTTACAGAAGCAAGAATCTCATCAAATTCTGGCTCCACACCCCCCGGTGTAAACTGAATATTGGTGACGGCAAAAAAATTCATCGTAGTCTCAGACTCGAAAATATTTCTTAAATTCACCGGTAGATTTAAAGCAATCGTACCTTTTTTTCGACTGGACTTCCAATATTCCTGATAAATCGTATAGAGGAGAAGTGCGGCTAAAATCTGGGTTGTGCTGGCATTTTTTTCAATACAGATTTTTTTAAAATCTTCCCGGTTTACATATCCGTGAATCACATTCATCGCACCCATCGGCAGCATATCCGCCTTCACCTGAAATGCTTTGATTGTACTGTAGCTTTTTGCCGCTAATGCACTGTAATTTTTTACATAGCTGTCCTCAATCTGATAAAGGCACTCTTCGCTTGGAACTCCCTGTCCGGTCTGCTTGCGGGTTCTGCCATGAATCCGGTCCAAATAACAGTAAGTGAGTTCCTTTAAAAAGTTAAATGCCCCAAGGCCATCGGTCACTGCGTGAAACACTTCCAGATTGATTCTTTTTTTGTAGTAGGTGACACGAAACAAATAGCGGTTTCCTGCCTGAGGATTGATATAACGACAGGGATAAGTGTCCTCTTTTTCCACTGTCACCGGTCTTTTGTTATCCTCAAAATAGTACCAGAAAAAACCTTTTCTCAGCCGGACGTGAAAGGCTTCAAACCAGGGGAGAATCTCGTCTAATGCCTGTTTTAAAATCTCCCCATCCACATCCTCTTTTAAGACAACAGCCACCCGGTATACATTCGTCCTGTGCTTATTTGCCAGAACAGGGAAAAGCTTTGCCGTATTGTCAAGCTTTCTCCACCTTAAATTTCGATCGGATCTTCTATCTGCTTTCATAATGACCTCTTTTTCTTAACATCTCATCTTTTACTTGATTGGTCTTGTATACCGTTTCAGCCATTGTCTCTCCTCCTCAGAAAGAAAAGGCGAAATCTTTTCATAGACCTGACGATGATATTCGTTTAAGCTCTCTTTTTCTTTCTGATTCATAAAAGAAGGATCTATTCCATCTAAATCAATCGGCGCAAAAGTAATCGTCTCAAATTGTAAAAACTGTCCATACTCATTCTTCGTTCCTTCTACGCAGAGAAGTTCATTTTCAATCCGGATTCCATACTCGTCAGTAAGATAAATTCCTGGCTCATCCGTCGTGATCATACCTGCCTTTAATTCACAGTCAGACAAATCCGGTCTCGACCTCCAACGGATTGCATTCGGTCCTTCATGGACATTCAAAAAATATCCAACGCCATGCCCGGTACCGCAGCGGTAATCAATATCCATCTCCCACATCGGCTCTCTCGCTAAAATATCCAGATTCACACCTTTACAGCCCTCCAAAAATCTGGCTCCCATCAGGTTGAGCATTCCTCTTACAACCGCTGTAAAATGTTTCTTCTTCTCCGGTGAAATCTCTCCTAATGCCATCGTTCGGGTAACATCTGTCGTACCCTCATAATATTGTCCACCGGAATCAACCAAAAAGAAGCTTCCCGGTTCTAATCGGGCACTCTCCTCCTCTTTCGCACTATAGTGCATCATCGCTCCATTACTTCCAAATGCGGCAATCGTCGGAAAGCTAAGGTCTACACAGCCTTCCGTCTGCAGTCTTAAACCATCCAGATATTTTGCAGCTTTCGCTTCTGTGATCTGTTCTATTTCTTTCTTATTACCTGCATCTTTATTTTGTTCAAAACTGGTTTTGATCTTATACATAAATCGGGTCAGTGCCACGCCGTCTTTGATATGGCATTTTTTCAAATTGGCAATCTCCGTCGGATTTTTAATCGCTTTTAGCTCAGTCGTTGGGTTTAGCGCATTGATTTTTTTCACCTTAGAAGAAAGGCTCTTTAAAATCCTTGTATTTACATTGCCTTCATAAAGCAGCACCGATTCTTCTTTTCTTGTTTTTAAAAAATCATAGATGGCATCGTAATTCTCGATAGAAATACCATCACGGGCCAATTCCTCGCTGACTTCCTTCGTCACTGCATCTTTCTGGATAAATAAAAATGCTTCCTCCATTGTGATATAAGCATAGGAAAGGACTAAAGGAGAACATTCCACATCGCCGCCACGAATATCATAAAGCCATGCAATATCATCAAGTGAGCCAATCACATGCCCCTTCGCCTTCTTTTTCTCCATCTGCTCTCGAAGCCTTATCAACTTGCTCTTTCGGCTTTCTCCCGCATATTTTTCTTCCAAAAGAAATGCTTTCTGGCAGCTTCTTGTCGGGCGGTCTTCCCAGATATCTGTAATCAAATCCACATCCTTTGTTGTCACATTCTTTCCCGCCTGATTGAAAGCTTCCTCGATTCCTTTCGCCTGCAGTGCAGATACAACTCTGCCATCAAAAGCAAAAGTCTTCCCATCCTGGATTTTGTCTGCCAAATATTCTTCCAGCGTAGGAACTCCTTCCATTCCGCTTCTCATCAAAGTAATTCCAGAATCCTTTAATTCTTTTTCCGCCTGAACAAAATAGCGGCCATCGGTAAACAGTACTGCTTCTTCTAAACCAGCCACCAGCACTCCTGCCGAGCCACTAAATCCGGAAATCCATTCTCTTGCCTTAAAATAATCCCCTACATACTCCGACAAATGATAATCGTCGGTAGGAATCAGATACCAATCTATATGATATTGCTTCATTGCCTTTCGCAAAAAGGAAAGTTCTTTTTGTGCCATATATTTCGTTCCTTTCTATTTCAATTGTCTTACCTCTGATTATACTACAGATTCCAAAAAAGGCAACCTTCGCGTCATTCTCCTAACGGAACAGTTACCCAAATTTGACCTTTTCCTCAGCATTCTTCATTGTCTTGCCTCTGAAAGTTTGCTATAATAAAAAGAAAAAGAAGCGAGTTCTATTTCAATGCAAAAAGGAGATGAGTATGAAAAAAATCGGTTCTATTTTATGGTCGCGTTTTTTTAGTGATGATAAGGAATTCCGTGTACGTCTTTATAATGTACTTGCCATGGCAGGCAGTGTAATCAGCCCGATCATGGCCATTATGACGTTACTGACAGTAGGTCTTTGCACATCATTTTTTGTAAATACCCTGCTGACATTGTTATCCGGATTTTTGCTGTGGTTTTCTGACAAAACAGGCAGATATCAATTTTGCTACATGGTCACCATCGTTGCCATCTTTATCGTAATGTTTCCTGTCCTGTTTTTCAATGGAGGCGGTTACCATGGCGGAATGCCGGCATTTTTTATTTTTGCTGTCGTTTTTACTGTTTTTATGATAGAAGGAATCCGGATGGTACTGCTCACACTGGCGGAGCTGATCCTTTATACCGGATTAATCTTAACTGCCTATTCCCACCCGGAGATGATTGTATTCTTTGAATCCGAGAAGGCTGTCATGCAGGATATTATTCTGGGTTTTTTATCTGTCAGTGCAGCTTTGGGTATCACGATGTATATCCAGTTTTTAATGTTTCGAAGACAGCAGCTAAAAACCGAAGAAGCCAATCAGGCCAAAAGTACATTTTTAGCAAATATGAGTCATGAAATCCGCACTCCTATTAATGTTATGCTTGGAATGAACGAGATGATCTTTCGGGAAGCCAGAACGGAGAAGCTTCGGGAATACTCCGGGGAGATTGCAAACTCTGGAAAGATGCTTTTGGAACTCATCAATGGTATTTTGGACGTTTCTAAAATTGAAGCCGGAAAACAACGCATTCAGCCGGAAAATTATCCCCTTGGCGTCCTGCTCGGTGAATTAGAAGCAATGGGCCAGGAAAGATGCCGCCAAAAAGGACTGCTTTTCTTTCTGGATACCGAGCGGGAGCTGCCGGCCTACCTGTCCGGAGACAGGATACATATCAAACAGATTTTAGTGAATTTTATTGAAAATGCAGTAAAATATACCAACGAAGGAAGCGTAACATTGAAAGTATCCGGCTACAAAGAGGAAACAAGGTCCACCTCGAAAGCCACATGGGTCCTTCAATTCTCTGTCATTGATACAGGAATTGGAATATCAGAAGAAGCACAAAAAACTTTGTTTGACGCTTTTACCCGAGTGGAACTCCCAAAACACAGAAATATCGAGGGAACCGGACTTGGTTTATTTATCGCAAGAAACTTAACGGAAATGCTGGATGGACAAATTAAAGTGGACAGTAAAGTCGGAAAAGGTTCCTGCTTTCAATTAGAGCTCAACCAGGATACTTATAAAGACGGACTGTTAAAAGACTGGAAAAAAGGAACAAAAGAGGCCGAAAGTGCTTCCCGGGAACGTTTTACTGCACCCGAAGCACACATTCTGGTCGTCGATGATAATAAAGACAACTTAAAAGTCATCTGCTATCTTTTAGAACGAACCCAGATTCAGATTGATACGGTACTTTCCGGCAAAGAATGTCTGTTGGCAGTGAAACAAAAAGAATATCACTGCATATTTATGGATTATATGATGCCGGATTTAGACGGAATTGATGTGCTTATGGAATTGAAGAAGCTTCCGGATTTCCATACGCCGGTGGTTGTTTTGACAGCCGACGCCATTATTGGAACAAAAGAACGGCTTTTAAACGCAGGATTTAACGGATATCTGACAAAACCAATTGAATGGCACGAACTTGAAAAAACACTGGCTCATTTTCTTCCAGCCGAGTTGATTCATTATTTTTATGATGAGAATGTGCAGGATTTATGGAACCCGGAAGAAAAAAGGAAGTGGGAACAGATTCTCCTTCCCTACGATATCTATCTAGAGGACGGCGCTGTTGCTGCAAATAATAATGCCAGACAATATTGTTTCATGGCAGAACTTTTTTTACAGTATGGAACAGAAGTCGAGCGAAATCTTGCACAGATGGAAAAAGCCAAAGATTTAGAAGCAATGGAACGCTTCTTTCATA
>JAUNBT010000472.1 GCA_030526985.1 Lachnospiraceae bacterium
TT
This sequence comes from Lachnospiraceae bacterium, assembly GCA_030526985.1. Classification (GTDB taxonomy): domain Bacteria; phylum Bacillota; class Clostridia; order Lachnospirales; family Lachnospiraceae; genus SIG292. Next base: position 3 of record JAUNBT010000472.1, read on the forward strand.
ACTGCAAAATGTTGTCAGTTAGAACCTCCACGGCTTGCCGTGGAGAGTAGTCAATAAATTTGATTATGGATTTAATTAGCTCAGACTGCTATAATAATTATGGAAGTACTCATGAAAAGAGAGGACAAAATTATGTTAAATATAGATTTGTTACCATTTTCTAAAGAGATAAAGACTAGATTACGAAAATTGACAGATATTGCTTGTGCTGTTCCTGATGTTACCAAGGTTATCCTGTTTGGGAGTTATGCAAGGGCTGAATACAAAGTTGGTAGTGATTTAGATATTTTGATTATGACTGATTGTGAGGTGCCAAGAGACCTTCGTGGTGATGTAAGTTCTCTGTTTGAAACTATGGGAGCAGATGTGGTCTTTTATACAGAGGATTGTTTTAGCAATTCTGATTGTATGTTTGTTAATCAGATTCGGAAGGATGGTGTGTTACTATGGAAAAGGGATTAAACACTTATTTTGGGATGGGTGAGAATGATTATCAATACGCAAAAGTCGGTATGGAATTTTCGAGTGATTTAGGCAACTATAATAATGTTGTATCTGGATTTGCACAAGCGGCAGAAAAGTATTTGAAAGCTATTATACAGCTTGATTATGCTGAGGAAGATGCTCTTAGATATTTGAAGTCGCATAATCTACGAGCACTTTTAAATAAGATAAAAGAGAAACGAGCATTTAATGTTTCATCCAGGGATTGTAAGTGGCTTGGTGATTTTTATTTCGATGCAAGATATCCAGGTGACAATTTTGTATTGGTAAATAGTGAGGATGCACAAGATGCTTTACGAATTATTGACGATGTTAGAGCAGAGACCATCCGGATTCTAAATGAAATTGAAGAAGAACGAAAAAAAATGAAAACGACATTGAATAATTTAAAAGATTTGAATAGCTTTTAATCTAATTAGACCAGTTAATAGCTGAGGTACAGGATTGGACCCGGAGGAGATGTAGAATATGGAGTTTTTATTGTTATTAAATTTGATTGTGCCATTTGTAATGATTTTAGTTGGATTTATGTTAAAGAAACATCCTGTATCAGATATGAAGTCAAATAATGGCTATAATACGCCAACTTCACGAAAATCACAAGAGCATTGGAACTATGCACAAAGTATCGCACCTGATATTTTCATCTCCCTTGGGTACACATTGGGGTCAGGCACTCTAACAAAACAAGCAGTAACTATTTAGTAAAATATCTCATCAGTAAAGCAGATGTAAGAACGAAGCGTGAAATTGAAGTACTGATTGAGGGAAAATCACTAAAGAAGGAAATTAGAACAGAATTGACATACGGGGATTTGTATGAGTCAGTGAACAATGTTTGGAGCATTCTTTTTAGCACCGGCTACTTGGCAGTGAATGAGAAAAATGAATTAATAATTCCAAACGAAGAGATCAGGTCTCTCTTTCTTAGTCAGATTAGTAGTTGGTTCAATGATATTGTAACGAAAAATGAAAGTTCTGTGCGTAATATATGTGAAGCCTTTCTAACAGAAGATGTCACCAGTGCTGAGGAAGGAATCAATTCTTTCTTAAAAAATACAATCAGTATTCGTGATACAAACAGCAGGACTTCCATGAAAGAAAATTTTTACCATGGGATTCTATTAGGCTTGTTAGAACGTGGATCTGCGTGGGAGATAAAATCAAATGCTAAAGCAGGAGATGGATATGCTGATATTTTAGTTTATGACGAGGATTCTGATATTTGCATGGTATTTGAATTAAAATATGCCCATGATGGTAATTTAGATAAAGCATGCGATGTTGCCATTACGGCAGATTGCCGAAAAAAAATATGATACTGAAGGGGAGATGAAGAAAGTTTTGCGATATGGCATCGCTTTTTATCGAAA
>JAUNBT010000104.1:0-8050 GCA_030526985.1 Lachnospiraceae bacterium
ACGAAATCTTGTATCAAACACCACGGAGTTATGGGCGATGGCATTTCTCAAATCCTTTAGAGTGTATATGTACTTATAAATCAGTTGCCTGTTCGTGTCACTTGCAACGTTGATGCCGAGTCTTTTTGATATATCATCACGCACATCATAGACGAGGCACGATAAGAGATATCCTAAATCTCCCATAGTCATTATTTCAAATAATGCCCAAATCGGAACCCCTGAGTAATCAACATTGTTATAAAAATGTGTGATTTTAGGATTGTTCTTTTTATAAGCATACGCCAAACTTGATTGAATAGAATTCTGCAAATTCAGCTTGTTCTGCTGCAGCCTTTTCTTTTGCTCCGTGGTGCTGTTAGCAGGTGCATTATTGTAGCTACTGATAACTTTGTCGTACATATCTTGAATGTTTTCAGATTTTGTGTTATTCAATATGCTTTCAAGAGAGATATTCTTCACCGCAGTTTCAATATACATCATCTTACCATAGAGCAGGGCTTTTAAAGCTGAATCATATTGAATTGTTGCGTAAACCTCATTGTAGGAAACAAAGGGAAGACTATTCTGAGCACTCTTAAAAAAACGATACCCTTTATATCCGTGAAAATATCCAGTGTTCCTCAGCTGCCGCTTCTGTGAACTACCAGATATTTCTATCCCATTATCTCGTAGATGGCGCATCAATCCATCAATAGTCTTATAACTCATAAAAACCTTCCGTCAGTTATTATAAGCCAATCATACACCCTAATACGCTCAAAAACAACACGTTTCAGAAATTATAATCAAACTTCGCATCATGAACATTTTAAGTTTTATTCGTACTTCTGTGCAACAAGATATTTTTTCGTCTACTAAATCCATAGCGTGTCTTTATTCGCATAGTAGCTGTGAATAAACTATTTACTGAAAGCGGAAACTATATCATCCCCGTGACTGGTCAATGAGATGCCTGTCCCATCATACATATGGAATGTAAATTTAGTAAAAAATAGCTTGACAAAGCATATATATATAATAGATTTGAGGGTTTTTACCTAAAAAAGAAACAAAGGAGAATAAGAAATGAAAAAGAAAAAATTGGTAGCTATATTAATGGTATGTATTTGTATCTGTGGAATGTTCACCGCATGTGGGAAAAACAGTAGTGGCAGTGTGTTATGCAAATTATCCATTTAGCTGGATGCAGAAAACAGATGAAAATGGAGCCGTATTGGTTTCAGGAGGAGATGGAGAAGGTTCAGATTTGGGTGATTATGTGATTGGATATGATGTTCTTATGGCAAAACATATCTGTGAGGAGTTAGGATATGAACTTGAAATTTATACTTATTCAGCTGATCTTATTGACACGGCAACATTTGAAACTGATTGTGTAATTTATAGAACACAACTTGTATCAGATGCTTCGTATTTGTCAGAACCATACTATTTTGATTCTGCTGTTGCACTTGTAAAATCTGATGGAAAATATGCGAATGCAGAAAGTGTTAATGATTTAAAAGGAGCAACTTGTGTAGTAACACCATATAGTCGCAGTAACAGTGATGAAATGGAACGTTTTTTAAGTGAGACGTGTGTTCAACAAATTCCTGATGTGGATATTATGGGTGATGGAGAAGAACAGATTGTTTATGCTACGTTTTATTTAGACAATGGAGAATGTGATGTGATTGTGACAAATAAATCTACTGCCCTTAATGCATGCATTTCCTATCCGGAGGGCAATTATAAAATACTTGATTTTTCTGGAACAAGCGGTGATTTTGAAGCATCTGATGATGATGTTGATCTTGGATTTTATATAAATGAAGAGGATTTAAAAGAGGAAATTAATAGTGTTCTTAGTAAAATGACAAAAGAAGATTTTGATCAAATAATGGATGAAGCTATTTCGTATTATACGGAATAATTATAAAAAAATCATATGTTTAGTATGTGGCATTGCATTGGATGCGAACAAAAAAGTACGCTAATATATGTTTGATTTTGACGGGAGTAAGGGGTTTTGCCTTTACTCCCGTTGTTCGCTATAGTGGTGCATATAAAATTTTGGCAATTGTAAGGTGCCTGTCCCCGTTAGGTTCATATTGATAAAATGATTGGGCTGACAACAAAACAGCTTCTTAAACTGCGGCTGACTCACACGCAGGATGAAAAAGAAAGACGGGAATTGACCCGGCTGATGAACAGGAATACTTTAATGGAGGCATATTCCCGTATAGAAACACCGGAAACAGAGACCCAGGCTCGCCTGCCGGGAATAGAGGGAAAATTATATTTCCGTTTGATGGTACAAATTATTAAAAACCCGGAGAATGAACATCTTTTAGCCTTTTTTGTCACAAGAAATATTGATGAACAAAAAACAAGAGAAGAGTTAGTGACCAGACTGTTAGACGTGAATTACTCTACGGTTCTTCTGATTCATGCAGGTAGTGGCAAAATTAAATTTGGTCATGATAAGAATTCCGAAACATTTACAACAGATATTGACCAGACCTATGATGAAATAGCCTGGAAGATTCTTCGTGACAGTGTTGAGCCAGAAAAACAGGAACAAATACGGCGTGAAATATGTCTGGCGACAATAAAGGAAAAGTTGAAGAATCGTGACCACTATTCTGGACGAGTGGAAACCCACAGGAATGGAAAACTCATATATCGTATATGGAATGCGGCCTATTTTGACGCAGATAAAGAACTGATTCTCATGATGACCGAGGATGCTACAGAAAGCTATCAAAGAGACCTGGAAAATAACAGAAAACTTGCAGAGGCTTTGGAAAAAGCTGAGAAAGCAAGTCAGGCAAAGAATGACTTTCTATCTCGTATGAGCCATGATATGAGAACCCCGATGAATGCGATTCTAGGCATGACGTATCTTGCCGAAGAAGACGAAGCAAAAGGCATGCCAACGACAACTTACATCAGCCAGATTAAGGATTCCAGTCAGTATCTGCTTGGAATCATCAATGATATGTTGGAGATGAGCCGTATTGAAAGCGGAAAATTCACGTTTACGCCAGACTGGCATCGATTGAGCGATTTAGTGATGCCGGTCATCCGAATGTTAGAACCTATGATGGCTGAGAAGAAGCTGAACTTTGAGATTGATGGTGAAAGGCTTGAAAACCTGAATATCGAGTTTTACGTGGATGAACAAAAACTCAGGCAGATCATGATGAACATTTTGAATAATGCGTGTAAATTCACACCGGAGGGTGGAACGGTCAGTTTTCGCTTTGGACATGTTTCGGTGGATGCGGAACATGGAATTAGTACCGATCAGCTTATCATTCAGGATACTGGATGTGGGATGAGTCAGGAATTTTTAGCACACATTTTCCAGCCATTTGAACAGGAACGGCTTCCCGGCATGGAGAATATTTCAGGTACTGGGTTAGGACTTTCTATTGCATACAATATCGTTCGGCAAATGGGCGGAGATATTGCAGTGACAAGTGAAATGGGAAAAGGCTCGACATTTACTATTACCCATCCGCATCCATACCGTTTTATAGATGATGATACATCTACGGAGAAAAAAGAAAATGTATTGGATACAGCGAAAATCCTTTCAGGAAAAAAGGTTCTATTGACAGAGGATAATGAAATCAATGCCATGATTGCGGCAAAGATTCTGGAAAACAAGGGAATTAAGGTGCAGTTAGCTCATAATGGGCAGGAAGCAGTGGATATTTTTACAGAGGCACCGAAAGGAACCTTTGATATGATTCTGATGGATATTCGTATGCCGGTCATGGATGGATTGGAAGCTGCAAAACAGATTCGTACTATTGACCGCCCGGATGCGAAGATAATTCCTATCGTGGCCATGAGTGCAAATGCTTTTGAGGAGGACCGACAGCTTTCTATCCAGGCTGGCATGAATGAGCACCTGTCAAAGCCGGTAGAACCAGAAATTTTGTACCAAACAATACTGAAATATGTATCCCTGACCGAGAAGAAATAATAACTTAATATAAAAAATAACAGTCTACACTCTCCAACATTAAAAGAGTGTGGACTGTTGTATTATCTGGCATTTTCTTGTCTATTTTATAATGAGGAAAGCTATAGAAGAAAAAACGTGACATAGCGTCAAAAAAGTATTGACACTGTGTCAGATACATGTTATGATTTTTTCAAAAGCTGACACTATGTCAGAAAATTAAGGAGACAAAGAAGCTACACAGACAGCGGATATCGTTTTAACAGATGCGGACCTGGATTATGGATATTCCGAATAATAGGAATCGCTATTGCTCTTTATGGGACAATCCTGTTTGGTAGAAATCAAATCTTATATAATATTATCAAATAAGAAAGGGGTTTCTCTATGAAAACACAAAGGAAAAATATGTTTAAATTTATGTTTGTTTTATTAACTTGTATATTTTTAGTTTCAGGATGTAGAGGAAACTATGTCAGTAATAATCAGTCGACAGATATTGAGCTTCCAGAAAGTCAGATGACAACACAAACATCAGAATATAATATAGAAGATGAATTATCCGAAAAAATAGAAAATGGAAGGGTTGTTATATACACATATTCGGGTGAGAGATATGAAGGATTGGGAAGATTAGAAGTTGTTCAGGATGGTAGTGAACATCCGGAGATTGTGTTAGAATTGGAAGGTTCTTTAGTCAATCATGGACCTTTTGACCAGGAACAGATACCGGAAGAAGTAATGAGTGATGTTGATAAATCTACTGTTGTGACAGTATATGATGATAATCAGGTATATGGATTCTTTAGCACAAATGGACTTCATATTCATGAAGAGGAGGAATACGATGTAGTAGAAGTTTATGGATATCTTGAAGGCTTTTATGATGGCGAAGTAGATTATTCAACCTGAATAATATAAGTAAATAAGCAACAACAAAATACAAAATATACAAAGTAAAACAGAGGAAACAACCCTAGACTAAGTCAAAACTGCATTGACACACTGTCAATTGAATGATATTCTTATTATTAGAAATTGACAGGATATCAGAAAATTAAGGAGATATCATCATGAAGAAAAATCTGAAGGAGAGCGTATGATGTCAAAATCACCTGAAGAACGAATTAATGCAAGAGAAAAAGAAATTGTTGGTGCCTGCGAGGAACTATACAAAACGATGAGTTTTAAAGAGATTACGATTAAAGAAATCGGGAATATAACCAGTTTTACTAGAACATCGATTTATAATTATTTTCATACAAAGGAAGAGATTTTTCTTGCATTGCTTGAACGGGAATATGATTTATGGATTACTGAATTAAAAGAATGGATGGAAAGTACAGAGAAGTCAAGCAAGGAAGAATTTGCATCCAGACTGGCACATTCTCTGGAAAACCGGGAATTGCTTCTAAAACTGATGTCCATGAATCATTACGACATGGAAAGTAACAGCAGACCGGAGCGTTTGACAAAATTTAAAGTGGTTTATGGTGAATCTATCCGGACAGTAACGATGTGTCTGGAAAAGTTTTTTCCAGAGATGACGATTGCTGAAAAGCAGAATTTTATCTATGTATTCTTTCCATTTATGTTTGGAATTTATCCTTATACAGTGGTTAATGAAAAGCAACGTACCGCTATGGAAGAAGCCGGTGTCAATTATGTATTTTTATCAATTTATGAAATTACGTCGAATTGTGTAAAGAGCTTATTATAATAGGACTGAATTTGAGAAATTGAGGAAGTACATGAATGGAATATAGAAAAACGGTCTGCACTCTTTTATATGCAAGAGAGTGCAGACCGTTTTTCTATATTCCAGACCTTTTTCTGCTTATGCGGTTTAGTATGCAGAAATGGCAATGGTTCCGCAGATTCATGAATTATATAAAAAAACAAAAAGTTATTGACATATGTTAAAAAAGAACTATAATGAGAATATAAATGACATATGTCACAAATGGAGGTGAGTATTTGCCAAGACCAAGGAAATGTAGGAAGGTATGTAGTCTTCCGGGAAATACTGAATTTGTACCAAAGAACGGCGGCAGAAATCAACCGGTTATTGTTATGACAGTAGATGAGTATGAAACGATTCGCCTGATTGATAAGCAGGGATTCTCACAGGAAGAATGTAGTAATTATATGAAAGTTGCCAGGACAACCGTTCAGCTGATTTATATGTCTGCACGAAAGAAAATTGCGGATGCTTTGGTAGATGGTATGCCACTTCGAATTGAAGGCGGCGATTATCGGATCTGTGATGGGAAAGAAGAGTTTTGTGGATGCGGTGGATGCCGTAAACATGGATACAAGAGTAATAAAATTGTAGAAAATAGGGAGGAATCGTAGATGAGAATAGCAATACCAATAGATGAGGATAAAAGCAATATTTGTCAAGTTTTAGGAAGAGCACCTTATTTTTTGATTGCAGATACAAATACCAATGAAAATGAGTTGAAAGAAAATCCGGCAACGGATGCTCAGGAAGGTGCTGGACTAAAGGCAGCTCAGTTTATCGTAGACTGTAAAGTTGATGCATTGATTACGCCTCGCTGCGGTGCAAATTCGGGTGAGGTAATGAAAGAGGCGAATATTCAGATCTATAAATCAGAAGGAACCGATTATAAGGAGAATATCACAGCCTTTTTGGAAAAAAGATTACATTTATTAGAGAGTTTTCATTCCGGCTATCACGGAATCCGATGAAGGTAGCTGTTTTAAGTGGAAAAGGCGGAGCAGGGAAGACTTGTATATCAGTTAATTTAGCCGCATTGGCAGATCAGGGGATATATATCGATTGCGATGTGGAAGAACCTAACGGAAGATTGTTTTTGAAACCGGAAATAAAAGAACAGTTGGAAGTATATAAGAGTCTACCTGAATTTGATGCCGGTAAATGTAATGGATGTAGAGAATGTGTAGATTTTTGTCGATTTAATGCATTGATTTACATAAAAGAGAAACCAAAAGTTTTTGATGAGGTTTGCCATTCCTGTGGAGGCTGTATGCTTGTTTGCCCCAGTAAGGCAATTACTGAACGAAATCGTGCAATAGGTATGGTTGAGATAGGGACTGCCGGAACTACAAAAGTAGTTACTGGAATATTGAATACAGGAGAGGCATCGGGGGTTCCTGTTATCAAGAAGGCTTTGGAACTTGGTGATGAATCGAATCGATTTATAGTAATAGATTGTCCTCCGGGAAGTGCCTGTAGTGTTACAGAAAGTATCACAGATGCAGATTACTGTATTATTGTTGCTGAACCAACCGCCTTTGGATTTCATAATTTTCAAATGGTACATAGGTTAACAAAGCTTTTGCATAAACCAAGTGGTGTAGTAATTAACAAAGTGGAAGAGTTGTATCAGCCGTTAGAGAAATATTGTAAAGAAGAAAATTTAGAGATTCTTTCAAGAATCCCATATTCTAAGGAAGCAGCAAAAAGAATTTCAGAAGGAAAACTGCTTATTCATACGGATGATGTTTTTCAGGAAGCAATGATGCAGGTACTAAGAAAAATCGGAGGTGACAGGCAATGAAAAAACTTCTGATTCTAAGTGGAAAAGGCGGAACTGGAAAGACAACGACAGCGGCTGCATTTATTCAGTTTTCCAAAGCAAGGGCAATAGCAGATTGTGACGTAGATGCCCCAAATCTTCATCTGGTGACGAATGTGCAGATAAAGCCAGATGTATCAGATTTTATTGGAGCAAGTAAGGCAGAAATTGACTCATACAAATGCAGTGGCTGTGGAAAATGTATAGAACATTGTAGATTTCATGCAATTCAAAAGATGGATGGAGTCTGTCAGGTCAATGAATATGCCTGTGAAGGCTGTGGTGTATGTGAATATGAATTGTAAGGTGCCTGTCCCCGTTAGGTTCATACTGCGAAGCCAGTAAATAAGCGGCTTCGCAAAAAAAGATTTAAAAAATTAGCACTCACCTCTTGTTAAGGAAAGTCGATTTTTGTCCTGTGTCATGTGGTGCCAAGATGCCCATTTTAAGGGCTTTCCGGCACTTTGAAGATTTCATCTGGTGTTGTCTCGAACCATCAAAATCTTCGGAAATGGTGTAAAAATGGTGT
>JAUNBT010000104.1:8060-10815 GCA_030526985.1 Lachnospiraceae bacterium
CAAAATAATAAAAAGTGCGGATGAATTTCTAAATAAGGAGGCAGAAACGATGAAAACACGTGCGGAATGTCTTGAAAAATATGGATCAGATTATTTTATTGAGAAAAAAATAGAAGAAGGTGAGCTGTTCAAAGTTGGAAAAGGAATATATTCGGAGAAGAAATACGTTCCGGAAATTGCAATGTTCGTATACAAATATCCGAATGCGGTAGTAACGATGAAAAGTGCTTTTTACTTTCACGGTTTAACGGATGTGATACCGGATGAATGTGATTTGGCAACAACTCGTAATGCTACGAAAATCAAAAATGAAAGAGTGAAGCAGTATTTTATTCCAGATGACTTTTTCGAGGAAGGAATTGAAACTGCTGATTATAAAGGGTATGATATACGGATTTACAATAAAGAACGCATGTTGATTGAACTTGTGCGATATAAAAGTAAGTTGCCTTTTGATTATTATAAGGAAATTATTCTAAATTATCGAAAATTACTTCCAAGATTGGATATACAGAAAATTCAGGACTACGCGTTGATGGCACCAAAGAGTAATAAAGTGCTTGAAACTTTACAGATGGAGGTACTCTAAAGATGAACTTGGAGAAGATGGCAGAGAAATACAGGGATGCTGGTTATTCAGAACGAAATGCGGATGCACGCGTGTGTCAGGATATTGTGCTTAAAGCAATTGCACGAAGTAATCTGGGAAGAAATGTGACCATAAAAGGTGGTGTCGTGATGCGTAGCATTACGGGGGATGTAAGACGAGCTACGGAAGACCTGGATTTGGATTTTATCAGGTATTCATTGAAAGATGAATCCATCCGATATTTTATTTCAAAATTGAATTGCCTTGAAGGAATTAGAATTGAGATTAAAGGCAACAAAATTGAGCAGCTTTCTCAGCAGGAGTATAGCGGAAAACGTGTATATATTATCATCAAAGATGATGAAGATAATGTTATTGAGAGTAAAATAGACCTGGGTGTACATGCAAATATGAACATAGAGCAAGATACATATTGCTTTGATATTTGTATGGATGATGAGGGAGCATGTCTTTTGATTAATTCTTGTGAGCAGATTTTTGCAGAAAAATTAAGGTCATTGTTACGTTTTGGTCCTCTTTCTACAAGATACAAAGATATCTTTGATTTCTGTTATTTGAAAGATCATGTGGATATGTCGCGACTTGCAGATTGCATAAAGGCATATATTATTGATGAACCATTAATGCGAGAAAAGGATATGAATGGTGTGCGTAAGAGAGTAGCGCTTACATTTTCAAATCGTCAGTTTAGAAGGAATGTGGAGCATTCAGGAGACAGAAACTGGCTTCTGATAGATGCGGGAGTTGCATTTAAAATGATTCAAGATTTCTTGGAAACTGTTAATTTATAAAAACAATAAAGTGGTTACATAGGCATCTGTCAGAATGGCAGGTGCCATTTTTATACCCCCAAAACAGAAAAGGCGTGGAGAGTGCTAATAAAATGAATAAAGAGAAAAGGAAGATGCATTTCTCAAACAGATTTTGGAAGCTGTAGAAAAGGGAGCAAGGGAATCCATGCCACTGGTGCTGGCAGGAAATCTTTTGGAAATGCTCCGACCGGTGATGAGCGGTTATTTTTTGGAATCCTATCCAAGACAGGGCGATGCTGCCGGTGTATACAGAACGGATTACGATGACAAAGCGTTACACTTATTAAAGGAGAATGAGAAAAATCTGGATGAAGAAATGACAGAACTGGATGAGGCAGATGAAGCTGCATTGGATTTTGCAGATGGATTTTAACAGTATAAAGACACGATTACAGCAGTGATTGGAAACCGGCAAGACGGGCTAAAATACACTGCTGTTATTTTATGGGGAAATTGGCATTGGTGAAGGGGGAGAAATAATCAGGGGCAGGAGGTTTGGTAGTTCTTTTTTCGGGATTGGCTGTTGTAGGCATAGATGGTTCGATACTTCGCATCGAAGTGCCCCTTCTCCTATTTGTTCCGTCAAAATCAGTGCTTCTCTTCTGCTGGGAGCATCCTGTTTCCTGCACATGGGTAGTCCGAAGGAGCACAAAACCACTGCCATCCCCATCCTTTCTTTGGAGAAAAAACAGCGGATACGCTGATATGAAAAGCATGCATGTGGCGGATGGAGATGACAGGCAAGTTTCGCCAAAGTGGTACCCACTTTAGCACCGGAAGCAGCCCTTCGGCTGTTCCTAAACTTGCCAGAGGGTGCTCGCTCCGGTCGGTGCAAAACAGACGTCCCCCGGACGTCTTGCACCCCCTTGGAACCCCGGCTCCGGCTATGCTCTTGTCTGCTCTCCTGTCGGAAAGCAGAACAATTCGCTATATGCCGGAATCTCTGCTGTCTGTTCACGCACAGAAAAGACATCCACCGGATATCTTTCCATGCAGTTCAGGCATCAGTCAGGAACGTTGTTCCTGAAACCATACCAACAGGGCGTCCCTTTTGGATTTCCCGAAAAGCAAAGGAGATGAAAAATATGAGGAAAAGAATTTATCAGATAAAATGCAGAATGAATCAAGAGGAATATAAAAGGTTTTTAGAAAAAGTAAAAGCCTCCAGTCAGACGGTGGTGGCAGTTCATAGGGATAAAGACCATATCCATTGCCATCTGGTCACCAACTCCGTCAGTTATGAGGATGGACACAAACTGCATAATTCCAAAAAGGATATGAAGCGCATGAAGCAACTGACCAATCAGATGTGTAAGGAACGGAGCCTTACTAT
>JAUNBT010000105.1:0-7626 GCA_030526985.1 Lachnospiraceae bacterium
CCTTATCTTCATCAGTCCGTACTAAATTTTGCAGACATTGAACTTCTTTCTTCTCATACCGCTTCCGCTATTATGGATTTAGGACCGGAGCTTACAAATCGACTTTTAAAACTCCCCTGGTATTCTCTCTCTTTTCGTGAGACAGTGGAGCAATTAAGCAGTAAAACATATACAAGCAGCCGCATCAGACGAGGACTACTTCATCTTGTTTTAGGTATATATGAGACTGATTTTAAGGAACATTATTCACAATGCCCGGCTCCTTATGTAAAAATCCTTGGACTGCGGACATCGGCCAGTCCTCTTTTAAAGGCAATCAAAAACAACACTTCGATTCCTATTATTACAAAGCCTGCCAGTGCAAAGAAACTGATTACAAGAAAAAGTCAGTGGTATCACAAAATAGACCTAAAAGCTGACCTTCTTTACCAGTCATTACTATATCAAAAAACAGGAAAAAAACTGCCCGGGCCAATGCAGCTTTCTCCTGTTATTATAAAAGAATAAAAAATCTCCTCTCCGAATAAACTGTACTGTTTTAAACCGTACCAATTTCGGAGAGGAGACTTTTAGAATGTCAAAAAAAATTGCATCCCTTTTTTTGTGTCTGATTTTTGCACTTTTGCTTCTCTTTCCAGAGGCCGTACAGGCAGGAGCCAAAGAAGGACTTTATCTGTGGTATAACACGATCATTCCTATTCTGTTTCCTTTTATCCTGATTTCCAATCTCATGCTTTTGACCGACTCCGTCCGCTATTTTACCTATCCTTTTCTTCCACTTGTAAAACATTTTCCCAGACTAAATGCCTACTATCCCTATGCCTTGGTTTTTGGCTGGTTTTGCGGTTATCCCATGGGCGCAAAAACAGTTGTCGATCTACTTGTCTCCGGCAAAATCACCGTCAAAGAGGGGAATTTCCTGCTTCCTGCCGTTAATCAGGCAAGCCCTATCTTTTTGATGGGTTATGTTGGTGTACATATCTTTAAAAAGCAATACTCCTTCGGACAAATCCTGTTTTTTGTCTACTTTCCGGTTATCATCTACTTTTTGGGAGGACTATTTCTTGATTCTGTGCAGAAGAAAAGAACAATCTCCAACAAAGGAATGATTTTCAATTATAAATCCACACCCCAATATAACCTGGATTTTGAGCATGTAATACTCTCATCCTTTCAGATTATTGTAAATATCGGTGTTTATATGATGATATTTACCATCCTTATGCGCCTCATTCTTCTTGCCGCCTCCGGGCAAAAATTACTTCTTATCACAACCGGTTTTCTGGAAATCAGCACCGGAATCGCATGGCTTAACAAATTATCCACTCTATCTCCCATTTTACGTGACTGCCTGATTCTTTTTTGTGCTTCCTTTGGCGGCCTTTGCACTTGTGCACAGACCCACAGTATCATTCATGACACTGGTCTTTCTCTTTCTTCCTATATAGTAAGGAAAATGATGCTTGGAATCAGTACACTGATAATGGCATGGTATCTGCTTTAATCCGCCTATAGCTCCAAAAAGGAGCGTTACATTCCTGCAACACTCCTTTCTATTTGAAATTACTTCATCTCATCTGTATCGTCTTCTTCATTTGTTGTCTGTTCGGTCCAAAGAGACAACTGGGTATCAATCTCTGCCCGGTTGTTCTTAATCTTATCCAAATTGACACCAAGGCCGCTTACCATTATATCAAGCTGCTCCTTCTGATTATCATAGAGGGTCTGAAACATATTCTCAAGGCCTGCCATCATCGAACTGGTATATTGCATGGCTCCTAACTGGATTCCTTCTGCTTCTTCCTCTGCTTTATCCAAAATCTCTGCGGCCTTCAGTTTTGCATTCTTAATAATCTCATCCGCACGCATATTCGCCATCGCTACGATCTCATTCTCATCAATCATAAGACCTGCTTCTTTTGCCGCATTACCGATCAGAGAATCTGCCTTCGTCTGTGCCTCCGCAATAATCATATCTTTCCGATTCAGGATTTCTTTACTCCGTTCAATCTCTGGTGGAATCTCTAACTTAAGTTCCTCAACCATAGCTAAAAAATCCTCTTTCGGCACAGCTACCTTTCCTGCTGCAAAGCGGGCAGGTCCACATCCATCAATAAAAACTGCAAGTTCATCAATTAATTCCTCTATACTTAATTTTGCCATTCCATTTTCCTCCATCTTTATCTATTCTTACTCATCTGGTTTTCTTTATATTTCATCCTCGCTGCTATCTCAGGCGGAAGCATCGATGTATAATCACCGCCAAATACTGCTAATTCTTTCACAGCACTTGAACTGATAAATGAATATGCGGGATTTGCCGCTAAAAACACAGTCTCTGTCTTAGCATACAGTTGTTGATTAATCTGAGCCATTGGCAATTCATAATCAAAATCAGTTCCACCACGAACTCCTCGGATAATGCCATCTATCTTTCTCATCCGACAAAAATCTACTAAAAGTCCTTCGAAAGAGGCAATCTCAATATTCGGAATCTCTTTCGTTGTACATCTAAGCATCTCCATTCTCTCTTCCATCGTAAACCATGGATTCTTGCCCGGATTCACCAAAATTCCTATAATTACTTCATCAAATAATCCTGCTGCTCTCTTTATAATATCTAAATGCCCTAATGTCACTGGATCAAAACTTCCCGGATAAATTGCTCTCTTCATTCTTTCACCCTTTCCAGAAACACATGCTGATTCGTCTTATACTTCTTCTCTTTTATTATCTCAAATCCAGCTTCTAAGACATAAGAAAAATCTGTATGAAGGGAGGCTTCCACGGCTACTAATGTATCCTCCGTGCAAATAGAAGAACTTCCCAGACGGAAAAGCAAATCTTTCTCATGTTCCTGATCGTAAGGCGGATCCATGAAAATAACATCGAACTGAATATCCCTGTCTTCTAACCAGCTCACAGCTGACAAAGCATCTTTCATTAAAATATGGGCATCTTCTGTCAGATTCGTGTGTTCCAGATTGGTACGGATACATTCACAGGCCTTGCGCCCGTTCTCTACAAACCAGGCCTCTTTCGCATAACGACTGAGTGCTTCGATTCCGATTGCACCACTCCCACTAAATAAATCTAAAAAAACAGCGTCAGGAATCCTCGGCTGTAAAACGTTAAATAAAGTCTCCTTCGTTCTATCCTGGGTCGGTCTTGTATCCTTCCCCTCTATGGTCTTTAACTGGAGACGTCTTGCTTTTCCTGCAATGACTCTCATATTGTTTTCATCCTTTATCTTTTCTTCATAAAATATAGCAGACTGTCACATAAAATGGCAGTTGTTTACTCTTATTTACTATTGTAAAGGATGAGAACAATTTGTCAACTGAATTTAGCGAAAAAAAATTTTTTTATTTTCTATTTTGTTATTGATTCCGAAATACTTCTTTATTTTGAAAGACTTTCCAGTGTATTTTCTTTTTCTTTTCCCATACTAATATCGTAACCATCAACCATAACAATACAGAAAAAATATTTTCCCCTTGAGATATTTTTTCGAAAAAAGGAGGACATTATGGCAAACAAATCGAATCCGGAAGTGCCGAAAGCGAAAGGTGCACTCGACAAATTTAAATTTGAGGTGGCCAGTGAACTTGGAGTACCATTAAAGGACGGATATAATGGTGACTTGACCAGCGCTCAGAATGGCTCCGTTGGTGGCGAAATGGTTCGTCGAATGATTAAGAGACAGGAAGAAGAAATGGTCGACGGCCAGTAGTTTTCTAAACTAAGAAACCCTCGCTCTATCATCATATTCTTAATGATAGGGCGAGGGTTTCTATTCTCCGCAGGGAAAAGACTTCCCCTTCTTTGGTTCGATTGTCCTAGAAAAGTCCTAACTCTGCCACATATCCAATAATTGATATTACAAACAGACCTGCTAAAACAACCTGTAAAACGATCTTATTGCCTGTCTCAGTTCTCATACAAGAACCTCCTCTCTTACGCCTTTGTAAAAATGGTTCTCAATTTTTTATACTCTTATTATATTCCTTATTGCCAATAATTTCAATAGTTTTTCGTCAAATTGACGGTTTATATTCTTATTTGTTTCGCCTTTTTTATTTAATTTTTACATACTCGGACTTAAAATTTCTAAGATGTATGCAGTATTTCCTATAAAATAATCAAACAAATATTGAAAGTCCGCTTAAATCAGCTTTCTCTTAAGCTTCTTAATTTCCGTTTTAGATAATCCTACCTCCATAAGATAATCTTCCATCGTCTCATATTTTTCCATCAGATAGTCATAGGCTTCCGCCATCCATTCCGGTCTGGAAAATTCAAGATCTGCCAATTCCTCTCTCAAATGAAGATCAACATGACCTTTTAAATAGGTTCTTGTTATCTGGTAATTTGCAATAATATCTTCTCTTCCCACACCGCAAAGACCCAATAAAATCATAGCAACCACACCAGTTCTGTCTTTTCCTGCCATACAGTGAAATAATACACAACCCTTTTGTGCAATAATAAATTTCATGATTTTTAATACAAGCTCATGGGAATCAATCAGCTGTTTGTAAAAAGTCGGCACATGGAAACCGACAATTTGAATCTTACGCATATCAATAATCCCTTCTGTTATAAAGGGAAGATTAATATAATTCACATCCGGATCGTCCCGAAATGGGTTCGGATATTTCTCCGCTTCCTCGACACCTCTTAAATCAATTGCAGCCGTCACCCCGTATGATTTTAAAAATGCTTTGTCTTTCGTCGTAATTTCAGATAAATCATCCGTTCTTAAAAAAGAATGATATTTTGTTGCTCTTCCTTTTTCGCCCGGATATCCACCTAAATCCCTTACATTATATGCTTTCTCCAATGGAAGTCTCACGTAATTTGCTCTGTTTTTCTTCTGCATCCTGCATTTTCTCCCTTTAAATCATTATATTTGAGTCGCAAAATCCTGCTTTTTCTCTATATTGTTGTTTTTGATACTGGAAAAATCGAATCCATCCTGTTTTAACCTGTTCACTTCCTGGCTGGCCGCTTTTAAAAGATCCGAGTTGCTGTATATATCTGCCATTACAAAATCCATATCCCCACTTTGGCGTACCCCAAAGAAATCGCCCGGTCCCCGCAGCCGCAAATCTTCATTTGCAATATGAAAGCCATCATTCGATTTTCCAAGGATCTCTAATCTGTCTTTTATCTCCTGTTTATCGGAAGCGGTCATAAAAATACAGTAGGATTGATATTTCCCCCGGCCAACCCGGCCACGCAGCTGATGTAGCTGTGCCAGACCAAAACGCTCAGAATTCTCGATCATCATGACAGTCGCATTGGGAACATTGATTCCAACCTCAATTACAGTGGTAGATATAAGAAGATCAATCTCATGATTTTCAAACCGTTTCATGATTTCTTCCTTTTCGCTTCCCTTCATTTTACCATGAAGATATTCCATCCGTACAGTAGAATCCATATTTTTTTCCAGCTGCTTCGTATATTCGATTACATTTTCTGCATCTAAAGCTTCACTTTCCTCTACCATCGGACAGATAATATAGACCTGTCTTCCCTCTTTAATCTGCTGTTCCATGAACCGATAAGCTGTCGGACGATAACCATTGCCAACAACACAGTTTTTTATAGGAAGCCTTTCCTTGGGAAGCTCATCCATAATAGAAATATCCAAATCTCCGTACATAATAATAGCAAGGGTTCTCGGAATCGGGGTTGCACTCATCACAAGAATATGGGGATGGAAACCTTTTTCTTGCAAAAATTTGCGTTGATTCACTCCAAAACGGTGCTGTTCATCTGTCACTACCAAAGCCAGATTGGAAAATACAGTTTTTTCCTGAATCAAAGCATGGGTCCCAATCATAATATCAATCTCACCTTTTGCCAACGCCTCGTACATTTGATACTTTTCCTTCTTTTTTTGGGAACCAGTCAAGAGTCCGATTCGGACTCCCTTAGATCCGAGCATTTTTGTAAAGTCTTCATAGTGCTGTCTTGCAAGAACCTCCGTCGGTGCCATAAGTGCTCCCTGATAACCATTCTTCACCACTCCATAAAGTGCTGTCATTGCCACGATTGTCTTTCCAGATCCAACATCTCCCTGAATTAAACGGTTCATCCGATGGGAACTTCCCAAATCCGTCTCTATTTCCTTTAATGCTTTTTTTTGTGCACCGGTCAGTTCATAAGGAAGCTCCTTGAGAAAGGATTTCACTTCTTCTGGAAAAATGATAGGATATTCGTTTCCTCCCACCTGCCGCTGGCCTTTTAATTGTTCCATTAAAACCAAAAAGGTAAAAAACTCATCAAAAATCAAACGTTTTTTTGCCTCGATTGTCCTCTCCTTGTTAAAAGGAAAATGAATCTCTCGCATTGCCTGCCCAAATTTACATAGTTTTTGACGGTCAATCACCTCTTTTGGCATCTCGTCCGGCATAGATTCCAGATAAGGAACAATCTGTTCCATAGCCTTTACCACCGCATTATTTGTCAAACCGGCGGTCAGTGGGTAAACCGGCTTTAAAGTCTCCATCTGTTTCTCATAGGTATTTTCTAAAAACACTTCCGGGTGCTCTAGCGTAAGTCTTCCTTGCCGCATAACCGGTGTACCACAAAAGATATAGGTACTTCCAGAATGAAACTGATTTTTCATATAAGGCATATTATACCAGACAAGTCTAAGTGTGCCGGTATAATCCCTTCCATTTGCTGTGACGAGTGTCAGTTTCTTTGATTTGGAAAAATGGTTTCCCGGTCTTGCAACAACCGGCGGTGCAGTAAGAGTAAGACGGACTGCTGCCCGCTGTCCACTTTTTACCTCTTCCACAGGAATGGGAGGTTCATATGTAATATAATAACGAGGATACAGACAGGCAAGATCTTCTATTGTAAATACGCCTAAGCGCCCAAATAAAGCAGCAGTCTTCGGTCCAATTCCCTTTAATACAGAGACAGAATCATTTCCGTTCATTATTCAAAACCCTCCTTAAAAGCAGTCCATGCCGCCAATGGGGCACAGCGATAGAAAAGAGTGCCGATTCATCAGCACTCTTTTTACCGTCTATCTCATTATTCTACTGATACAATATAATAATAAATCGGTTGTCCTCCATATTGAAGTTCCACATCACAATCTGGATACAAGTCCTCCAGCTTATCTGCCAAGGCCTGCGCCTGCTCTTCTTCAATCTCATCCCCATAATAGAGAGAGATTACTTCACTATCCTCATCTGTCAATGCTGCCAGAAGATCAAGGGCTGTTTTTTCTAAATCGGAATCCACCGCTAAAATACCGGAATCCCCGATTCCCATCATATCTCCCGTATGGATCACAATACCATCCATGGAAGTATCTCTTACCGCATAAGTCACCTGTCCCGTCTTTACAGCCTCAATTGCCTCAAGCATATTGTCCTCATTTTCCTTCGGGGTATTCTCTTCCATATAGGAAATCAGTGCTGAAATTCCCTGAGGAATTGTCTTAGTCGGTATTACAATAATCTCTTTTCCTTCTGTCAAATCTCTTGCCTGATTAGCGGCAAGAATAATATTCTTATTATTCGGCAGAATAAATATGGTCTTCGCATTCACCTGTGCAATTGCCTCAAGCATATCTTCTGTACTTGGATTCATCGTCTG
>JAUNBT010000105.1:7636-9450 GCA_030526985.1 Lachnospiraceae bacterium
CTTCAATCAGATAATCAACTCCTAAGCCTTGAAAGACTTCATTAAGGCCCTCACCAATGGAAACAGCAATAAATGCCATCTCCTTCTCTTCTTCTTTTTCCTTAATGGCTTCTTTGGCCTCTTTTTCCTCTCTGGCGATTCTCGAAGCATCTTTAATCAGTCTCTCTTCGTGCTCTTCCCGCATATTATCAATCTTCATGCTGGTGAGAGCACCAAACGTCAATGCCTTTTCAATTGCCAGTCCCGGATGATTCGTATGGACATGAACCTTTACAATTCCATCACTTGCCACAACTACAATGGAGTCACCGATAGAAGTAAGAAATGCTTTAAATTCCTCTTCCATCTCCTCATCAAATTCATCTTCTGTCATAATAATAAATTCCGTGCAATAGCCAAATTTAATATCGACCGGTTCTAACGGAGTGGCCTGATTCGAGATTGGCTTTTTCTCCACTTTAGGAACTGTAATCTCCACTTCCACACCGAGATAAGAATCTAAGGCACCGGAAAGAACTTCCATCAATCCCTGCCCACCGGAATCCACAACACCTGCTTCTTTCAATACCGGAAGAAGTTCGGGAGTCCTCTCAAGTACAACAAAACCTTCCTTTACAATCTCCTGAAAAAATATCGTAATATCCTGTTCTTTATGGGCAAGTTCTTTTGCCTTCTCTGCCATTCCTTTGGCAACTGTAAGAATCGTTCCTTCTTTTGGTTTCATAACAGCTTTATAAGCTGTCTCCACTGCTTTATGAAATGCTCTTTGAAAATCATCTGTTCTCAATTCTGTTTTTTCTGAAATTTCTCTTGTAAAGCCTCTTAAAAGCTGTGAAAGAATGACACCGGAGTTTCCTCTGGCACCTCTTAAAGAACCGCCCGATATTGCCTTACATAGCTGTTTCATCGTAAAATCTTCCGGCAATGCTGCTACTTCTTTGGCTGCAGCCATTATCGTCATAGACATATTGGTTCCTGTATCGCCATCTGGTACCGGAAAAACGTTCAGTTCATTCACATACTCTTTGCGGGCCTCTAGTCTGCTGGCACCTGCTAAAAACAGCTTCTGCAGCGTCTGTATATCCATCGTTTGATTTGCCACGATATTAGTCCCCCTGTATCTAATCCAGATTTCTTACGCTCTCAACATAAACGCGGATCTTATCCACCTTCATGCCCGTAAACTCTTCTACTCTATATTTTACATTGCCAATCAAATTATCTGTCACCGCTGCGATACTTACACCGTAAGCCACGATAATATGAAAATCAATGGTGATATGATTATTCTCAATTACAACATTGACTCCCTTGCTGACGCTGTCTCGTCTTAAGAGCTTTACAAAACCATCTTTCATATTAACAGCTGCCATACCTACAATTCCAAAAATCTCTACTGCAGTAATTCCTGCATATTTGGCAATTACTTCATTCTCAATTAATATCTCACCCTGTTTTGTACTCAAATGTCCCTTCATAGGATACCCTCCCATCTTACTTGTTAATATCAGTGTTCCCAAAAAAAACACTTTTTTATAGTCTATCACATATGAAAAAGAAAATCACTTGATTTCTTATAGTTTCTTAAAATTTAAGAACATTTTTTTGAATGATACATATCTTAATAAATAAGAAGAAAACGGAGGAACCACAATGAAACGGGTATGCGGCTTCGGTCTGTTCTTTTTCTCCCTTGGCATTATGTTCTCATGGATGCTTTCAAACCATATCGGACAATTCCTCTGTGTTATTCTTCTGATTGGTATTTCCTATTGTCTCTTCTTTCGATAACTATCTATTCGAATCAATCAACT
>JAUNBT010000105.1:9463-10800 GCA_030526985.1 Lachnospiraceae bacterium
AAAAATAAGAGGGACTCCCAAGGCGTCCCTCTATCTTCTTTTTCTAAGCACGTTCCACTTTACCTGATCTTAAACAGGAAGTACAAACATACATCTTCTTTGTTCCGCCATTAACCTTACATCTAACGGACTTAATGTTGGATTTCCACATCTTATTTGATCTTCTATGGGAATGACTTACTCGGTTGCCGAAATGGGCAGCTTTGTCACAAATTGCACATCTTGCCATGGTAGCACCTCCTCGAAACAAACTTAGTCTTTTGATAGACCTACAACACTAAATATATTACCAGAAATGATTTCAAAATGCAAGCATTTTTTTATTTTTCTATATTCAAGGTTTTTTCCTATTCACCTTCTGCATAATCATCGGAAAAATCATCAAAGTTAAAATCTTCTTCTGGTTTCTTTGGCTGTTTGTCTTTCTTTTTGTCTTCAGACGGTGTTTCATCGGATTTCCCACCTAATTTGCTGCTGAATTTGTCCACAAAACCAGGAACCATATCAAGAATTTTTGTTACACTGTCCTGATTCTTCACATTGACTAATTTTGCCTCACCGTTTTGAATCACCAAAACTGCACTCGGTGTTATCTTTCCACTCATACCACCGGCACCATTATTTTTCTGATCGTTGCAAAATGCTCCTGCTGCCACTCCAAAGGAAGCATCAATCAGTGGAAGAATGATGGTATCACCGACCTGGGTCGGTTCCCCTACTACAGTCTTCGTTGTAATAAAATTATCCATGCCTTTTAATAAAGCTCCTACTGTTGAATTTACATCATTTTTTGCTTCCATTTAATTCCCTCCTATAAGTTGTTTTCCTTCTTTTATTGCGGTTCTTATGTTTTTATTAAGTAAAAGACCAAGGCCGGTGAAAATGATATATCCTGGAATAATATGTCCCTTCAGGTACACGTTTCCCTCTAACCTCTCTTCTTCAAAATCTGGTTCAATCATTAATTTATCCTGGTAAAGCGGTATAAACAAAGCAAGTACAGTCAGAATCTGTCCCATCAGATAAGGATCTTCTAATCCAAAGGCGATCCTGCCCTGAAATATTCGCGGCAAAATATGCCGGACTACTTTTTTTACTGCCTTTAAAAGCTTCTCTTTTGCCTCTTTTGTCGATTTCTTTTTCCAATAATCCCGAAAAATATAAAAACGTTCCAGATTACTTTCCCCTTTGTCTTTGACTGATTTTATCTTTTCCGGAATCGCTGTGAACTTATTTTTCCATTTCAAAACGACATTTGTGATTTTCTTTTTTAATTCTGTCAATCGGTTAAAAAAAGAAGGTCTGTCCTGTTTGATATTTTTTTCTGCACTTATTTC
>JAUNBT010000473.1 GCA_030526985.1 Lachnospiraceae bacterium
ACGTGCAATAAATTACAGCCGCAATCGTGTGGAATATCACCGTAAAAGAAAAACCCACAGTAAATGCTGAGCATGCTGCCACCATCAATGCATATACAGTAATAGATGGAGACTCCCGGTTAAACAGGATGCCCGAAAAAATACAATAACTGTAGCACTCCATCAATACCAGAATCATGATTGTCGGTGCAAAATACAGATGTGTGCTGACATAATATCTGGTTAAAAGAAAGAGAACCAAAGAAATCACGATATAAATCATGTAAATAAGCTGCATATCGCCATAGTCCTCCAGGACTGTCCCTACCAGCATAAGCGCAAGAGAGCAAAACAGGAGCATTAATTCAAATACCTGTGCTACTTTGCAGTTATCTTTGTCTGCAAGATCTCTGTGCTTATTCAATATCGAATTATAGAATAGTGAATTCATAACGTCACTCTCCTTCCGTAAAACCACAGGCAGCTAATCCTTTAAGATATTATCCAGCCGGAACTTGATGATCCTTGGTTTTGTTGGCTTATACAGAAAATCATCTGCACCTATCGACAGAAGCTCTTCTTCCTGTTCCGCATCTCCATACTGGGTATTTGCCAGAATCGCAATATGATTGAAATCCCTGTCTGCGCGGATTTGCCGAATCAGCTCCTTACCGTCCATATGCGGCATCTGAATATCCGTAATCACCGCATCGATTCCCGCTGTATTTCGCAGAATATTCATGGCTTCATTCCCGTTTTCTGCTTCAAGCGTATCATAATCTGCTTTGATAGATTCTATAATAACGGTCCGGTTCAGCGGAATATCATCCACAACCAGTATCTTCTTACGAATATACGGGTGTTCTGCCTGCATGTAGTATTCCAGCGTATCATACAGTTTCCCGGTATCAATCGGTTTTGCTAAATGCGCATCCATCCCGGCATCCAATGCCTGTTTTTCGTCTTCATGGAACGCATTGGCGGTCATCGCAATAATCGGAACCCGCTTTGCATCTCTTCTGTTCAGTCTTCTGATTGCTCTGGTCGCTTCGATTCCATCCATTTCCGGCATCCGGATATCCATAAGAACCGTATCATAATAATTCAATGCAGAGGCCCGGAACATCTCCACACCCACTTTTCCATTCTCCGCATGATCGACCAAGATTCCCTTCTTTGCCATCAGTCTGGTCGCAATCGTCGTATTCAGCGGATGGTCTTCGCAGAGAAGAACTCTCTTCCCTTTCAAGGTCTTCGCTGCTGAATCCATTCTCTGTGCAGCTTTCCATGCTGCTTTCTGCTCCTCCGTCGCAATCGGCAATGGCAGCGTAAAGACAAATTTAGTACCTTTTCCAACAATGCTCTCTACTGAAATCTCACCACCCATCAGTTCAATGATTTCTTTGGTGATAGCCATGCCAAGACCGGTTCCCTGATAGGAAGTCGTACTGCCTCCATGTTCCTGACTAAATGGTTCAAACAGATGCGGAATGAACTCTTCGGACATGCCCACCCCGTTATCTTCGATACTGACACGGTCCAGGATGACTCCATTCCCGACAGATATATTTTCCATCTTAAAACGAATCTTGCCACCCTCCGGTGTAAATTTGATTGCATTTCCCAACACATTCATGACAATCTGTTCCACCCTGCCCACATCGATATAGAGCGTATTAAACGGAAGATTCTCTGCTTCAATAGAAAACTCTATGTTCTTTTCCACCAACTGTGGCTTGAGCAGTGTTACTACATTGTTGAACACCGTTCTTCCATCACATACCACCGGATTCAGTTCCAGTTTTCCGCTTTCGATCTTGTTGACATCCAGGGTATCATTGATCAAATTCAGCAGATACCTCCCTGACAGTTCCATATGGATCAGATCCTGA
>JAUNBT010000106.1 GCA_030526985.1 Lachnospiraceae bacterium
AGAAGATTGATCACATTGTTTATCGTTGCCACCAAAAACCATACTTTGATAAAAATACGGTCTGTACTTTCTGTCATTGCATGTACAAAATAGTAAAATCCATAGGGCAGATAAATAAGGCCAATAATGGATACATGAAACCAGAAAGAATAATCAGGCCACATTTCCATCCTCATAAGGAGAGATCCTCCTGTCCAAAATAGAAATGCAAACAATACGAGAAGAAAACTATTGATTACCTTTGTTTTCTTTGCAGCGGCAAATGTAAGGAATAAAAACAGGTAGCAGCACAGTGCTAATACAGATATTAATGTATAGTTGTTCATCGAATACTGCCTCCCCTTAATCCATAATCTTCTTCCTGTAGTCTTAAAAGCTCTTTTATATGATAAGACAGTGGATTCATACGACGGATTTTCCTATTATTGCGTCTCTCAAACCGGCTAAATGTTCCGCATTTTAGTATGGTGACCATCAGCGGATCAATTCCAAGGATTCGTTTTAAATCTTTATAGTCATGATCTAAATATTTAAAATATACACTTAAGTGTTCCTTTAACACATCAATCGTAATCGCATTTGAAATCAGACACCCCTCTTCCATTTCCACGTAAAGATGGAGGAAAGGGCGGTTGTTTTCAGAAAATTCCTTTGCAGCTGTCCAGTCTTTAATGGAAAGATGGGACAGCTCAATTACATTTCCAATGGAGTTTTCTGTAATTCTTGTAAAGGCACCGATATCAATCACTGTCGGTACCCGGTCAATATATTCAAATCTAGGCAGAAAAGTCTCGTCTGTACTAGAACCTATACCGATGCAGCGATACATATCCCCTACCCGATACCGCATAAAGGCACCACCCTTTAATACGGATATAACTAATTCGTAACTTTCTCCGGTGATTACCTCATCCATCAAATAGGATTTCGGAATGTAATCTGGCTCGTCCATCGCCCGATACATCTCGCTTTCCGGAATAAATTCGTAAAAGCAGGCATCTGGAAAGAAATAGAGACCATTCCTCGACCAAATCTCTGTACCAATACAGGTTGGTTCTGTTCCGGCAAAGATTTCCATAGGACGAACACCCCATAAATCCTCTAAATCATCTTTATAACAGCGGCTGTCTGTCCCTGCACACATAAACCCTTTTAATTTAAACAAATCCTTTGGTTTAAGATCTCTGTTTTCTTCTTTGCATACCCTTTTTGCTTTCAGATAGCGGTATAACATCGTAGGTGACATATTTAAAATATTTTTTGCCTTATTTCCGGAACTGCTTTTTCCCATTGCACCTACGCTTAGGCTGACAAAATAAGTAACACTGGCGACACCAAAGAAAAAATCAATTCCTTTACTTAAGCCTAATTTAAATCCTTTTTTATTTCGTTCACCAAAGCTCATTTTCTCCGCTTCCTTTACCGGGGGAAGAAATTCAATACTGATTTCATCATTTAGCAAAAGGGGAAAAAGACCGGTTGCAAACGGCAATGGGGCCAGCCCGTATAAAATCGTATCATCGGCATTTACTCTAAAATCCCCTCTTTCACTGCTAGTAGAGAGCATCAAACAGCCGACCATATTGGCTTTATAGGTATCTAGCATTCCTTTCGTGTAAGGTGCAACTTTAACCGGATGTTTCCCACCTTCCCAAGTCGTCTGAATCCAGATAATCGGCTCATCCGGCAGCATATCCGATTTTTTTTGCAAAAGAACATCCGCATAATCGATATAATCGGTATAAGGCACCATCCGGCGGAATTCTTCTATTGATTCTGGCTTCTTCCCATTTAAAATCGTTTTTCCCAAATGAGAATTGCTCCAAAGGCGGATCTGCTCTTCCATTAATCGATTTTGTATCTGCATGAATTCTGGAATCGTAAGATCCAAAAAACCACAGTATTCCTTCCACAGGCTTTCTTTTTCCACCTGTTCCAGTTTTTCTTCAAATTTCACAGTTCCACCTTCCTTCGTGATAATAAAGTACTAAAACATTTATGTATACTGGTTTTTGTAGGTATCAAAAAAGGAACCCTTTCCTTATAGTCTTCATAATTTGAAAACATAGAAGGAAAAAAGTACTTATCTTCGACCCATATATAAATGAAATTCAACACACACAAAAGAACGGCATTCACCAAATAATTAAGGGTTGGAAAAATTAGAAATGAAAATAAATAAAATCCAAAATACCATAGATAACCCGGATGCCTGCACAGTGCATAGACTCCCTCATCACAAACAGGGGGATTCTCTATCTGCTTCTCTCCATAAGTCTCTTTCACTGGCAATGCAAAAAACAGGGAATAAACTAATAAAATCAAAAATATACCGGATAGCAGAATCCAGATGAACTGCACCGGTTTCAAAATATTCACTTCTCTCCATCCAGAATATAACATTCTGACCGTAGCCAGGGCCCAGAACAGACACCCAGCCATGAAAGCGAAATGTAATACTCCTTTTTTCTTCTGTGTTTCATTCCAATCATAAAGAAAGAAACACAAAAATGCTCCCAAACAAAAAAAGATATTCAACATTTCATTCGATCCTCTCGTGGTTTCCCAATATTCTTTTTTAGTTTACCAAAAAATCCACTTTTCTTCAATAGCAATTTTTTATTCTTTTTAATAATTTTATATCTGTTTCATTATAGTTTAATATTTAAATTTTATCTTTGATTTTTTATGATTCTATGGTATACTAAAAAGCCATAACTTTTTATAAAAATTGATAAACTTTATCAAAAACAAATGTTTTAGGAGAAGGAGAATTGTCATGACAAATATGTTAGTGCGGCTTTTTGTCAAAGATTTCGATTCTGTGGAACAACCGCAGGTACGTCGAAATTATGGTCTTTTATCAGGGACAGTAGGAATTGTTTGTAACCTGATTTTGTTTGCAGCCAAGTTTTTTGCGGGAATACTTACGGGTGCAATTTCTATTACGGCAGATGCTTTTAACAACTTATCCGATGCAGGATCTTCTATCATTACACTGATTGGATTTCAGATGGCGGGGAAACCGGCAGATGAAGATCATCCATTTGGACACGGCAGGGGCGAATATATCACCGGCCTTTTTGTATCTGTTGCAATCTTATTGATGGGATTTGAACTTATGAAGACATCCATCCAGAAAATTATTCATCCGGAGGATATGTCCATCAATTTGATTTCTATCGGAATTTTGATTCTTTCTATTATTATGAAGTTTTGGATGTCTCGTTTTAACCGGATTTTAGGAGATCGGATTCAATCCGCTTCCATGAAGGCAACGGCAACAGACAGCTTAAGTGACTGTATTGCAACCGCTTCTGTTTTGGTCGGATTGATTATCAGTCAGGTGTCCGGCTATAACTTAGATGGATTTATCGGTGTTCTGGTTGCTCTGTTTATTTTATTTGCAGGATACAGTGCGGCGAAGGATACAATTTCACCTTTGCTTGGTCAAAAACCAGACCCGGAATTTGTTCAGGAGATTTCAAAAAGAATTATGGCCAGGGATGAATTGATTGGATTTCATGACATGGTCATACATAATTATGGACCGGGACGGGTCATGGTATCTGTACATGGAGAGGTCCCCTATCATCTGGATATTATGCAGGCCCACGATGTCATTGATGATATTGAGGCAGAGATTAAACGGGATTTAGGTTGTGAGATATCCATTCATATGGATCCGGTGATTGATGATGATGACGAGATGATTGCACTACGGGAGCAGGTAGAGGTGATTGTGAAACAAATCTCTCCAAAGCTTTCTATTCATGATTTTCGCATGACGCGGGGACCTTTAAGATCGAATCTGATTTTTGATGTGGTGGTTCCTTTTGATTTTGAAAAGTCCGAAGAAGATATCACAAATATCATCAATGAAGAACTGCATAAACTGTCACCACAGTATGTTGCAGTCATCCAAATTGATCATATGTATTTATAAATTAGGCTATTTTCATAACAGTTTAAAATCAAACGGATGATTAAAAAACAGCAGATAACAGGGACGGATATGATTCCTGTTATCTGCTGTTTTTATACTATTCATTCTTAAGTGCGATTACTTCAACTTCAATCAAAACATCTTTTGGAAGTCTTGCAACTTCAACACAGGAACGGGATGGATAATCTCCATCAAAGAAAGTAGCATATACCTCGTTTACCGATCCAAAATCATTCATATCTTTAATAAATACTGTAGTTTTGAAAACCTGTGACAAATCGGATCCGGCGGCTTGAAGCAGTGCTGCAAGATTTTCAAATACCTGCTTTGTCTGTTCTTTCACGCCTCCTTCAACAATCTGTCCGGTTGCCGGGATAACTGGAATCATTCCTGAAGTATAAATGATACCGTTTACTTCTACTGCCTGGGAATAAGGTCCAATTGCAGCAGGAGATTTTTCTGTTGAAATAATGGTTTTGTTCATTGGTCTTGACTCTCCTTTTTTCTTTGTCGTAACTGCCTCTTTACAGTTACAAATTCTCTTATCTGGAATAGGGGGTATCCGTAAGGGGAAGAGATGTTCGAAACTTACCATCATAGGTCTCGTAGGCACCTTGTATTGCAGGTGCTGTTGGAATAGAGGTAATCTCACCAATTCCAATTCCGCCAAGGGCAAGTTCTTTTTTATTCTTTTCCACGATAATGGATTCCACCTCCGGGGTCTCGTTGGCCCGGAATAATCCAAGAGTAGCATAGGTTGCTAAAGGCTTGCCTTCTTTTAGCGGATATTGTTCCCGAAGAGCATAACCTAAAGACATAATCACACCGCCTTCAATCTGTCCCTCTACAGAAAGAGGATTGATTGCACGTCCCACATCATGAGCCGCAACAATCTTCTTTACCCGTCCATCTTCGTCGAGAATACAGACCTGAGTCGCATAACCATATGCCACATGGGAAACAGGATTCTTTTTGTCTGCCCCCAAAGGATCTGTCTTTGCAAGATATTCTCCGTAATACTCTTTTCCTTCCAGTTCTTCCATAGAATGCTCTTTTCTATCATCCAGAAACAAAAGACAGGCTCTTCGCAGCGCTTCTCCTGTTACCAGTGTTTGTCGGGAACCAGAAGTTGTTCCGGAATCCGGTGCATTGACAGAATTCGATGCATGATAAACTATATCACAGAAAGGAAGATTTGTCATCTCCCCAGTCATCTGAACTAACACTGTACCAAGCCCCTGTCCAATGCAGGATGCTCCGGAATATATGTGGATTTTTTTCTCTTTGATACGGATAATGACTCTTCCATAGTCTGGAAGTCCTACTCCGACACCGGCATTTTTCATCGCACAGGCAATCCCGACATAAGGACTGCTCTCATATGCGTCTTTTACCGCAAGCAATGTCTCATAGAGAGCCGTTTCCTCCCCGACAATTTGTCCATTCGGCAGTTCCTGTCCTGGGCGGATTGCATTCCTTGCCCGGATTTCCCAGGGAGAAATGCCACAAAGCTTTGCTAACTGATTCAAATTACATTCTGTTGCAAAACAGGACTGTGTTACGCCGAATCCCCGAAATGCACCTGCCGGAGGATTATTAGTATAGACTGCTTTTCCATCAATATCAATATTTTGATAATTATAGGGACCGGCTGCGTGAGTACATGCCCGCTGCAGTACTGGTCCACCAAGAGACGCATAGGCTCCTGTATCTGCTACAAGGATTGCTTTCATTCCGGTTAGGTTTCCATTTTCATCACATGCTGTTGTAAATTCCATTTCCATCGGATGGCGTTTTGGATGAACTAAAATACTCTCACTTCGGCTCAATTTTACCTTTACCGTACGTTTCAAAAGATATGCTGCAAGAGCTGCATGATGCTGGACTGACATATCTTCTTTGCCGCCGAAACCGCCACCAACTAATTTGTTGATGACTTCTACTTTTTCAAAGGGAAGTCCCAGTAATTCGGCACATTCCTGTCTGGTAGCATATACACCCTGATCGGAGGAAAAGATCTTTACCCCCTCTTCTGTCGGAAGCGCAACGGCGCACTCAGGTTCTAAAAAAGCATGTTCCGTAAATGGAAGGCTGTAATGATTTGTCACAACATATTTTGATTCTTCTATGGCTTTATTTGCATCTCCTCGGCGAAGATGTTCATGTGCAAGAATATTACCCTCCTTATGTACGAGAGGAGCATCCTCTTTTAATGCTTCTTCCGGCGAAAAGACAGCTGGAAGTGGCTCATAATCCACTTTTACCAATTTTTTTGCTTTTTCTAATATTTGTTCATCCTCTGCCACTACAAGGGCAATGGCATCTCCTAAATAGCGGGTGTTCTCTCCAACCGGTATCAATGTATCCCAGTCTTTATTAATATGTCCGATGACATTCTTCCCTGTTATATCAGCGGCAGTAAGAACCTTAATCACGCCGGAAAGTGCTTCTGCTTTTGATGTATCAATCGCCAACACACGGGCGCGGGGATAGGCGGCTCTTACCGCACTTGCATAGCACATATCCGGGTATTCTATATCGTCTGTATATTCGCCGTATCCAAGCACTTTTTCTCGAACATCAATCCTTGGAAGGCGGCGTCCGACTTTGCATTCTGTTTTTTCTTCCGGAATAGGAAGATTTTCACGAAGAAAACGGGCAGCTAAAAGGACACCGTCGATTATTTTTTTGTAACCGGTACATCGGCAAATGTTATTTCTCAGTGCGTAAGCCGCCTCTGCCCTGGTTGGATCCAAATTTTTGTAAAATAGAGCTCTGGCACTGATTACCATGCCCGGAATACAAAATCCGCATTGGACAGCGCCTGCTTTTCCAAATGCATAGGCAAATACATCCTTTTCCCGGTCTGAAAGTCCTTCCACTGTCGTAATTGTCTTATGATTTACCATCTCCAATGTAGGAATACAGCATTTCATAGACTGATGCCCAATCAGCACATGGCAGGTGCCGCAGGCACCTTCACTACAACCGTCTTTTACTGATTTTAAATGAAGATCATCCCGCAAAAAACGGAGAAGTGTTTTGTTTTCTGTTACTTCGTAATCAATTCCGTTTACTTTGATTTGATACATCCTATCACCCAGCTGTGTGCTGTTCCTTTCTTATATACCTTTATGTCAATCATACTCCGTCTGAAGTTTAGATCATATAACTATATTTTTCTAAAAATGCCTCAATGATATCTTCTACTCCACCAAGAGGAGGCAGGTTCTCTTTATTGTAAATAAATGTCTGCACAGTACTTCCAAGG
This sequence comes from Lachnospiraceae bacterium, assembly GCA_030526985.1. GTDB lineage: Bacteria > Bacillota > Clostridia > Lachnospirales > Lachnospiraceae > SIG292. The sequence continues at coordinate 7,218 of JAUNBT010000106.1, forward strand.
CGCACCGAAACCTCGTTGCTATGGAAATAAAATCCACTGTTGGTACTGTCTTCAAAATCTGCTTTATCATTGAAATATGTAAATTTATCTTTGTAAGGTGCACTGTCATAAGGACAGAAAGTCATGCAGTTGCCACATTCATTACACATACCATCCATATGAACAATCTGAATCTGTCCTGTCTTTGTTTTCACCTCAACATTCGCGCGATTTGGACAAGCTTCCACACAGGACTCACAGATTGTGCTGCATTCCAGACAGCGGCTGCATTCTGTTTCAGGGCTTGTCGCTGTTTTCAGGATTCCCCGTTTCATTCTAAGAGCGGACTCCACATTTTCACAGGAAGAAAGCTCTGTCATATTTTCAGATACATTTTCTTTACAAATGATATCTGATACAGCAGTCTGTGCATCTGCAATTGCTTCTGCCACAGTGGCAGGTCCACGGCTGGTATCACCGATAACATAAATATTCTCTTCATTTGTAAAAACAGAATTTTTTGTAAGGGAGATTCCCATCTCGGTAAAATAGTGTTCCTCTACCTTTTCTCCTACTGCTGAAATGACAAGATCTGCTTTTATTTCTACCATTGTGCCTGTTGGCAGTGGACTTCTTCTTCCACTCTCATCTGGAGCTCCAAGTTCCATCTTTTCACAGGTAAGGATTCCATCTTTCCATGCTTTGGGAGCGGCCAGCTCTTCAAACGCAATTCCTTCTTCCATCACAAGCTGCAGTTCCTCTTCTTCTGCCGGCATATATCGCTTCGTGCGTCGGTAGACAATGGTAACAGATTCTGTGTTTGGAAGACGTTTGGCTGCTCTTGCCGCATCCATTGCAGTATTTCCACCGCCAATTACGACAATATGTCTGCCTCCATCAAATGCATTGTTCTTTTTATATTCACGAAGGAAATCCTGTGCATTGACTGTCTCGCCTTCTTCTAAAGATACAAAGCCCTTCTTTGATGCCCCCACAGCATAGAGTACATAAGTATATCCGGCTTCTTTTAATTCCTTTAAAGATGGTGCCTTTGTATTCAATTTCACCTCTGTTCCAGTCTGTCGGATAATATCAGCATCCTTATCAATCGCTATTTTGCCGATTCGAAAATCAGGGATCACATGATTTACAATACCGCCAAGAGATTCTTTTTCTTCAAATAATACAGTTTTAATTCCACTGCGTCCAAGAAAATAGGCCGCAGCCATTCCGGCAGGGCCGCCTCCGATAACAGCGGCTTTTGCAGGACCATCCAAAACCTTTGCCGGATTTGATTTTTTCCATGCATCGTACGCTTTTTCGGCAGCTAAGAGTTTCACATCCCGGATTTTCACAGATTCATCGTAGAAATTTCTGGTACAATGGTTCATGCAACGATGACTGCAAATGGTTCCTGTGATAAAAGGGAGTGGATTCTTTCTAAGAATTACTTCAAATGCCTCCTCATACCGTCCTGCTCCTGCTAAAGCAATATACTGGGGAATATCTTGATGAATCGGACATCCTTCACTGCATGGTCCGTGAAAACAGTTGGTAAGCGGAACTTGCTTCTTACTTTTTCGGGAAGCTGCAGGTTTTACGGATTTTGGATGTGTTGGATTCTCACAGGCATCTGTAAAAAGAGCTGTTAACTTGTTTGGGTCTACACCATCAAACTCTTTCCATGAAACAGTCTCTAGTTTTTCTGCCATCTGTACTAATCTTTCATATCCACCTGGTTTTAATAAGGTTGTTGCCACGGTAATCGGCCAGATTCCAGTCTCAAAAATAGCATCTATATTAAAATAATCGGCTCCACCGGAATAAGAAATCTTAAGTTTTCCATCAAAGGTATCTGTAAGGCGTTTTGCAACAGCAATGGATACCGGAAATAAAGATTGTCCGGACATATACATCTCATCTGCTACAGGAAGAACATTCTTCGGGTTATCCACTGGGAAGGTGTTCGTAATTTTTACACCAAATTCCACCTGATTTTCCTCTGATAAAGCCATCAGGCGAGTAATCATCGGAACTGCATCGACATATTGTAAATCGTCCTCAAAGTGAAATTCGCCAAATTGAACAAAATCATACCCTGTTTGGTCTAAAATCTCCCTGGCTTCCTTATAACCTAAGAGAGTCGGATTACATTTTACAAAGGTATTCAGTTTCTTCTCTGAAATTAAATAAGAAGCAATCTTTTCAATCTCAGAAGGTGGACATCCATGCAGGGTGGATACTGTGATGGAATTGGATATTTTTGTTCCAATGGACTCAATGTATGCTGCATCGATATGATCAAATTCTTCTACATGAGAAAGCGCCCATTCTTTACATTCCTGATATACAGGAGTATTTTGAGCATTCATCATATTTTCAATGTAGTTGTCAATCTTTGGTGAGGTAATTCCTGCAAAATCATATCCTACACTCATATTGAAAATATATCCGTCCGGATTGCCTAAACTATATTCTTTGGAAATAAGCTTGATGGCATACCAGGCTTTTACATACTCGTCATAAGCTTCTGGAACAGTCAGTTCCGTAGACCACTCTGTATTGTAACCTTCTTCCCTGGCATCGATACAGGGTTTCGTAATACAGGCGGACAATTCTTCCCCATCCATAATCTGTACTGTTTTTAATTCAAAAAAGCGGCTTCCAGCCATATAAGCTGCAATAATATTCTGTGCCATCTGTGTGTGTGGTCCGGCAGCCGGACCAATCGGGGTTTCTAAAGATGTACCAAATAAAGTAAGGTTCGCATCATTCTTCTTATGATATGATTTGTGAACGCCGAAAACACTTCCAGCAGTCTTTTTTTCTTTCATAATCCATCCTATCAATTTGGAAAATGGAATCGGTCGCATAATATCTCCCATTGTTCGTATCCTCCTTAGCTGTTAATTGATTCCCATAATTTTGCTGCTTCTTGTCTGCATTGTGTAAGAATTGCTTTCTCATCAATTCCGATTAGTTTCCGGTCTTTCATTAAAACTTTACCGTTAATCATAGTCATAACGGTATTCTTACCACTCATGCCAAAAAGCATATGACCATTTATATTAGATTCGTCCATTGGAGTCAATGGTTCGTAATCCATAATAATAATATCGGCAGCAGCGCCTTCCTTTAATACCCCCAGCGGAGTATCAAAAAATCTTGCTCCAATCTCCCGGTTATTATAATAGAGCATCTGCGGAGCTTCTGCCCATGCGGCATTCGGATCACAGAGCTGATGTTTATGAATAATATTCGTTACCTTTAAAGATTCCAGCATATCATTGGTATAACCATCTGTACCAAGTCCAACAAGGATTCCTTTCTCCATCATCTTAAGAACTGGACCGCAGCCGACAGCATTGCCCATATTAGATTCCGGATTGTGAACAACCATCGTATCTGTCGTTTTCAGTACATCCATCTCACCTTCATTAATATGAATACAGTGTCCGCAGATTGTCTTTGGTCCGAGAATATCCATATCATGCAGACGATAGATTAACCGTTTATTGTATTTTTTCAGACAATC
>JAUNBT010000474.1 GCA_030526985.1 Lachnospiraceae bacterium
AATCCTTTTATGCCAAATTCTTTAGAGTCGCTGATGGTAAAGAAATTGGTAAGCCATTTGATCGTCAGGCAATAGCAAATGGCAACTTCATCGACCTTGGTGTTTATATTCACAGTCGAGCCTTAGCCCAGAGATACGGTAGCTTTGATCAAACTCTTCGTCGCTTAGTCGATTGGGAAATGATTATCCGACATACTAAAGAAAAAGACCCCGTTTTTATTCCACGCATTTGCCTAAATTACGATGATGAAGAAAATAATAACGATAGAATATCTGTGCGTGAATCATATGTAAAGGCACATGCTGCTGTTTGGGCAAAACACAACTCAAAGCCAACAATCTCTACCATTATTGTTAGCTATAACCATGAAGAATTTATTGCCGAAGCAATTGAAAGTGCTCTAACTCAACGAGGTGATTTTAATCACGAGATATTACTTGCTGATGACGGCTCTTCCGATCGAACAACTGAAATCATTGCAAGCTACGTAAAAAAATATCCTCAGAAAATTCGTAGCATTGGTCGGGGGAGAAATTTTGGAGTTTCCGAAAATTACCGTTATGCCTTTGCAGAGGCACAGGGTAATTTTATTGCTGTACTCGAAGGCGATGATTACTGGACTGACCCTGAGAAGTTAATTAAGCAAGCACGCTTTCTAGTTCAGAATGAAAAAGCATCAATGGTCTTATCCCGAATTGAATTGTTTGATGTGCAGAAAAATTCTAGGCGTCTTCTTAAACGTCAAGAAGGTTTGCCAAACTTACTCTCCGCAAAACATTTTGCAGATAATGAGCATCTTAATCTCATTGTTAATCTTTCTTCATGTATGTTTCGCAGTACGATCATAAAGTGTCTGCCTGAAGCTCTCTACCACCCTCGATTAAGCGAAATTGCACTGGCTTTTTATCATGACCGCCTTGGGGCAATCGGTTTTCTAGCCGAAGTAATGAGTGTCTATCGAATGAATAACATGAGCGTATGGACAGGTGCTTCAACTATTTCTAAGCACCAACAAGCTATTGATGTACGCGAATGTGCATTAAGTGTTGCACGTCCTATTTATAGAGCAACGATTCAAAAGCACATTGATCAACGAAAAGAAATGCTGAAGAATGACATCTCTAAGAAATCAAGTGCTGCTATTATTTCTAAATAGGTATTTGTAAAAATTAAGGCAACCAATTCAAATTATGAAAAAATCTTTAACATTTACCCCTCCAGAAGAAATGAAAATTTTACTAAATGAGGGTAAAATTGAAGAAGCTATCTTTTTAGGAATAGCTAACTATAGCAATATGCAGTATAGAGAAAGCATATTACATTACTTAGGGGACGCTTTTCATAAGAAAGGAGATATGGAATTATCGATAAGCTTTTATAAGAAAGCGTTATCTATAAACAGAAATAGGCCTTGGACTCTTCACAATTTAGCAAAGTCTCTGGAAACAATAAATAATAAAGAAAGCATAAAATACTTTGAAGAATTACTGTTACTCCGCAATGAGAAGATCTATCAGATTTCCTATGCATGCTCTCCATTTTTAAATTTAGAAAAAAAGAAGGATATTTTCTTACATCTGTTTAATAAAGATCCATCTATAGTATTAAAAAACTGGAACCTAGGAAAGTTAAAAGAATTTTCTAGCCCCCTCGATTTACAAAAAAAAAAAATGCGCGAAAGGGCAGAACGTTGGTTTGATCAAAGATCTAAGGTTTTCAATCCTGAATTTTCTTTCTTTTCTCAACTTGCAAATAAAAATATAGGGAGAAACGTCGCAAAAATTCTCGGAATTAGAGTTCCAGAAATTTACGCTTGCGGTGATATAGATTTTGTTTTCAATTCCGTTTCAACAGATTCCTTTGTATT
>JAUNBT010000107.1 GCA_030526985.1 Lachnospiraceae bacterium
ACCATCACCACCAATTACGACTAATCCGTCAATTCCTGCCTCACGACAGGCTTCTGCACCTTTTTGCTGGCCTTCTAATGTCTTAAACTCTTCACAACGGGCTGTAAACAATACGGTACCTCCACGGGAAATCGTATCGGATACACTATACTTATCCATATCTACAATCTCTCCATTCAGCAGGCCGTTATATCCCTTACGGATTCCCTTCACCTTAAGCCCTCTTTCTACAGCAGTACGAACGACCGCACGAATTGCTGCATTCATTGCCGGTGAATCTCCGCCGCTTGTTAACACGCCAATTGTTTTAACTGCGCTCTTAGCCATCTTTTTTACCTCCGTCTAAATCCCTAAAGTTAATATCTAAATAGTCTTTACTATTCTAATCTCTTTTTCAACGATTTTCAATAGGCTTTTCCACTACTTTTACATTTTCTTCACCAAGTTTGTCAGATAGTGAAAAGATGAGTGAATTATTCAACCGTATATGGTGCATTTTGTCCAGTCTTTTTTTGGCTTTTTCTTTGCGGCAATAGATTATAACCGGAGTTATCCCGACATATTCCTCAATAATCTCTTCTACTTCCGGTGAATTCTTCTGATATTCTTCAATGGAAGGGAATTGAAGCCACAGCTCACGAGGCAGCTGTTCAAACGGAATAATTCTCTCACAAATCAGCTTGCCATCTTCCTCTGAAACAGAAGCCCGTCCTCTCACGAAGAGTTTTCGGTCTTCCTCTAATAAATCCCTATATCTGGTATAATCTCTTGGAAATATAATCACTTCCACAGTACCAAATAAATCCTCTAAAGAAATAAATGCCATATTCTGATTGTTCTTTGTAAGCTTTACCGTCTTGTCTGCCACCATTCCGCCAATGATATAATTCATACCATCCCGCACTTTGGCAGCCCCAGTTTCCTCATCAATCATAAAATCTAAGGAGGAAGCTGTCGTATTCTTCTTTATGCTTTCTAGATCATCTTCTAAAGGATGACCACTGATATAGACACCGAGAACCTCTTTTTCAAAAGCAAGCAGTTCTTCCTTGGTAAATTCACCCACATTCGGATACTGTACTTCAAAATCCTTCTTTTCTTCTTCTCCCAGAAAATCCATCAGGGAAAGCTGCCCTGTCATCGCTTCTTTCCGCTGCCGGTTTACCTGATTTAAAACGCCGGCATAGGCCTGCATCTGCTGTTTTCTTGTATACCCAAATTCGTCTAGAGCACCGGATTTAATCAGGTTTTCTATACTACGTTTGTTCATCTCTTTTGAAGTCAGACGACTAGAAAGGTCTTCCAAGTTCTGATAACGCCCATTCCTTTTTCGTTCTTCTACAATTGCCTGAATCACCGGTTTGCCCAGACTTTTTATGGCACTTAGTCCATAGCGGATCTTTCCATTCGAAACAGAAAATCCACTTTCTCCTTCGTTGACACTCGGCGGAAGAATCTCAATCCCCATCTGCCGGCAGTCAAATATATATTCAATGATTTTACTTGTATTGGAAAGCACGGAAGTCAACAGCGCTGCCATGTATTCCACCGGATAATAGTATTTTAAATAAGCTGTCTGATAAGAAACAATTGCATAAGCCGCTGCGTGGGATTTATTAAAGGCGTATTTTGCAAAATCAATCATCTCATCAAAAATATGATTCGCCACTTCTTCGGAAATTCCCCTCTTAATACAGCCATCCACACCTTCTTCTTCGTTACCATAGACGAAATTCTGCCGTTCTTTTAACATCACGTCCGTCTTCTTTTTGGACATGGCTCTTCTTACAAGATCACTTCTTCCAAGAGTATATCCGGCAAGCTCCATTACAATCTGCATAACCTGTTCCTGATAAACAATACAGCCATAGGTCGGTGACAGAATTTTCTCTAACTGAGGACAGTCATAGGTAATTGAAGCCCGGTCATTCTTTCCCTTAATATACTGGGGAATAAAGTCCATAGGTCCCGGTCGATAAAGAGAAATTCCGGCTATGACATCCTCTAAGCATTCCGGAGAAAGCTCACGCATAAACGACTTCATTCCGGCACTTTCTAACTGAAAGACACCTTCTGTCTTTGCCTGAGAGAGCATCTCATAGACCTTTTTATCATTGTAATCAATCTTCTCAATCTCAATAGAAATTCCCCTGTCCTTTTCAATTAACCGGAGGGCATCCTGGATTACCGTAAGGGTTCGAAGACCTAAAAAATCCATTTTTAAAAGTCCCAGTTCTTCAATGGTTGTCATGGTAAACTGGGTCGTAATCGCATCGTCTGTTCCTCTGGCAAGAGGCACATATTCGTCAATCGCTTCCTTACCAATCACCACTCCCGCCGCATGCATGGAAGCATGGCGCGGAAGACCTTCCAAACGCTTTGCCATATCAAGCAGATGGTGAATCTGATCATCTGTCTCATAAATCTTCTTAAGGTCCGGACTAATCTCCAAAGCCCTCCCTAAAGTAATATTGAGTTCATTGGGAATCATCTTGGCCACGGCATCCACCTGCGCGTATGGAATATCCATGACTCTTCCCACATCCCGGATTACCATCTTTGCCGCCATTGTACCAAAGGTAATAATTTGAACTACCTTTTCTTTCCCGTACTTTTCCACAACATAATCGATGACTTCCTGTCGCCGTTCAAAACAAAAATCAATATCAATATCCGGCATGGACACACGTTCCGGATTCAGAAAACGTTCAAACAAAAGATTATATCGAATAGGATCAATGTTGGTAATCGTAAGACAGTAGGATACCAGACTTCCCGCTGCGGAACCTCTTCCAGGCCCAACTGCAATCCCATGCTCTCTGGCATAGTGAATAAAATCCCATACAATCAGAAAATAATCTACATATCCCATATTCTTGATTGTATTTAATTCATAATACAGCCGGTCATACAGTTCTTTCCCCGGATTTTGATATCTTTTCCTGATTCCATCCTCACAGAGTTCCTTTAAATATTCAAATGCATCCTGTCCACCGGGCACATCAAACTTTGGCACCTTCTGCTCACCAAATACAATCTCCACATTACACATATCTGCAATCTTATGGGTGTTATCCAATGCCTCCTGGGCATAAGGAAAAAGCCTGCGCATCTCTTCCTCAGACTTGCAATAATACTGACCGCCCTCATAACGCATCCGCTTCTCATCAGAAAGTTTTTTTCCTGTCTGAATGCACAGCAAAATATCATGGGGCTCAGCATCCGTATCGTAAATATAATGAACATCATTCGTTGCCACTAACGGAATTCCCGTCTCTTTCGACATTCTCAAAATACCATTATTGACTGTTGTCTGTTCTGCCATTCCGTGATCTTGCAGTTCCAAATAAAAAGAGTCTTCCCCGAACAAATCCCTGTATTTTAAAGCTGCTTTTTTTGCTTCCTCATACATGTCTTTGCGGATAAGGGAAGGAATCTCTCCCGCTAAACAGGCTGACAAAGCGATAATTCCCTCGTGATATCGTTCCAAAATCTCATAATCTACCCGCGGTTTATAATAAAATCCTTCCGTAAAACCTCTCGAAACAATCTTCATCAGATTATGGTAGCCTATATCGTTCTTCGCGAGCAGTACCATGTGATAATACCGTTCCTCGCCTTTTGTACTTTCCCGGTCAAAACGGGAACCAGGTGCCACATAGATTTCACATCCGATAATTGGTTTAATTCCGGCTGCCTTTGCCGCTCTGTAAAAATCAATTACCCCGTACATGACTCCGTGGTCGGTAATTGCAATGCTGTCCATTCCCAGTTCCTTTACCCGGGCAACCAGCTCCTTGATTTTACTCGAACCGTCCAATAAACTATATTCTGTATGCACATGTAAATGGGTAAAACTCATCTTCTCTTTCTCCTGTGTTTTCAATCAGACTGCTGTCTCATCAGATAAAAGAAAAGAACCGTCTTTCTTCTCTTCCCTGACGGTTCTTTGCTCACAGTTTTTTATCACTCTGCATCCGCTATCGTCGGAATGATAAATCCGTAAGAGTCCTGTGTAATCAGGTTCGTAAACGTAACTTCTGGTCTATGAGCTACCTGATAACTATAATAACCCCAATATCCAAATCCACCAATGACTGCAATTCCTACAATAATACCAATAAACTTGCGAATCTTACGCATTCTCTTCTCTCTGGCAAGGATTTGTTTTCTATTTGCTTTATATTTTTTATATTCTTCTACTTTTCTTTGGCTCATCTTATTATCTCCATCTATTATTCTATCATGTATCTAACATGTTATTTTCTACTCTAATGTATCTGTAATCCTGTCAAACAGGGTAATGAAATATTCTTCATTCACACTATTCATTATTATATCGCATTTAGAAAGGATAGACAAGACACTTTTCGCCGAAAAGTTTACGAAAACTCCGTCCAAACTAACCCTTTTCTTTGTCGTTTTGCAAAGAAAGGCGGGATTCGTCCAAATTATCCCGCCTGTTGTCATTATAAAAGTTGAATACCGCCCTTAAGAGCTTTTTCATATATATCTTCCGGCCAGACAGAAACCTGTACTTCGCCGATATGGGCCTTGCGAAGATAAAACATACAAATTCTCGACTGTCCGATTCCACCGCCGATGGTATAAGGCAGTTCCCCGTTAAGAAGTGCCTTTTGGAAAGGCAATTTAGCCCGTTCTTCACATCCGGCTTCCTTAAGCTGTTTTTCTAAAGTCTCTTCATCTACCCGGATTCCCATGGAAGAAAGTTCCAGTGCAATATCGAGTACCGGATAATAGACTAAAATATCTCCATTTAACTGCCAGTCATCGTAATCAGGGGCTCTTCCGTCATGTTTTTCCCCGTTACTTAAAATACCACCAATCTGCATCAGGAATACGGCACCATATTCCTTTGCCGCCTTATATTCCCTCTCCTTCGCAGTAAGAGTCGGATAACGATCCAGCAGTTCCTGAGAAGTCAAAAAGGTGATTTCTTCCGGCAGGAAACAATCCACAAAACTGTGCTTATTCGCCACATATTTTTCTGTGACCCGAAGTGCTTCGTATACAGATTTTACAATTTCTTTTAATTTCTCTTCATTTCTGTCAGTGCGGTCGATAACTTTCTCCCAGTCCCACTGGTCCACAAAAATCGAATGGATATTGTCCGTATCTTCATCTCTGCGGATTGCATTCATATCTGTATAAAGGCCCTCCCCTATCTGGAAATCATACCGTTTTAATGCCTGACGTTTCCATTTTGCAAGGGAATGGACAATCTCAAAAGGTGCGTCCTCCTGCTCTTTTACTCCGAAACTTACCGGCCGTTCCACACCGTTTAAATTATCGTTCAGCCCGGAATCCGGTGAAACAAAAAGCGGTGCGGATACACGGGTCAGATTCAGCTGGGTCGCTAACTCTCTCTGAAAAAAATCCTTTACCTGTTTAATTGCAATCTCTGTCTCTTTAATATCCAAAAGAGAATGATACCCTTCTGGTATGGTAATCTGGCTCATATTTTTCCTCCTATAATTCACAGTTTTTGACTGTTCTCGGGAAAGGAACCACATCCCGGATATTGCCCATTCCAGTCAGGTACATGACACATCTCTCAAATCCAAGGCCAAAGCCTGCATGTCTGGTACTTCCATATTTTCTAAGATCTAAGTAAAAATCATAATCTTCTTTTTGAAGTCCTAATTCTGCCATACGGGAAACTAATTTATCATAATCATCTTCTCTCTGGCTTCCACCGATAATCTCACCGATTCCCGGAACTAAGCAGTCCATGGCTGCCACGGTCTTATTGTCCTCATTCATTTTCATATAAAATGCCTTGATTTCCTTTGGATAGTCTGTGACGAACACAGGACGTTTAAATTCTTTCTCTGTCAGGAAACGCTCATGTTCTGTCTGAAGATCACATCCCCAGGATACTTTATATTCAAATTCTTCATTATGTCTTTCTAAAATTTCAATCGCCTCTGTATAGGTTACATGGGCAAAATCAGATTCTGCCACATGGCGGAGACGTTCAATCAAACCTTTGTCCACAAATTTATTGAAAAATTCCATCTCTTCCGGCGCATGCTCTAACACATAATGAATGATATACTTTAACATACTCTCGGCAAGCATCATATCATCTGTAAGATCTGCAAATGCCATCTCCGGCTCAATCATCCAAAACTCAGCTGCATGACGGGTCGTATTGGAATTTTCCGCACGGAAAGTTGGTCCAAAGGTATAAATATTTTTAAATGCCATCGCATAGGTTTCCCCATTTAATTGTCCACTCACTGTAAGATTGGTTGCTTTTCCAAAAAAGTCCTCCGAAAAATCAATGGTTCCTTCCTCTGTCTTTGGAAGATTGTTAAGATCCATCGTTGTCACCTGAAACATCTCTCCGGCACCTTCACAGTCACTTCCGGTAATAATTGGAGTGTGCACATAGACAAAATCTCTCTCCTGAAAGAACTTATGAATCGCATAAGCGATCAAAGATCTTACTCTGAAAACAGCCTGAAATGTATTTGTTCTCGGTCTCAGATGTGAGATTGTCCGAAGATACTCAAAGCTGTGTCTCTTCTTTTGAAGAGGGTAATCCGGTGCAGAGGCTCCCTCCACCATAACTTCGGATGCCTGAATTTCAAAAGGCTGTTTTGCCTGAGGGGTCAAAGTGACAACACCTTTTATGATCAGTGCTGCTCCCACATTCAGTTTTGAAATCTCTGAAAAATTGGCAAGCTGATCGGAATAAACCACCTGCAGAGGTTCAAAAAATGTTCCGTCATTCACTACAAGAAATCCAAATGTCTTGGAATCTCTCTTACTTCTAAGCCAGCCGCCAATTGTAACTTCTTTACCGGCATAGCTGTCTTGATTCCTGAATAAATCTTTCATCGCTGTTAATTCCATCTCGAAAAGCTCCTTTGCTTTTTATTTTCATCATACTATATTCTGAAAAGGAGTTCAATGGGCAAATCGGGAAAACACATTAGTAAATACACAGAAGATAATCTCTAATCTTCTTCCTCCATCTCATCAGAAATCTCTTCTTCTGCTTTTGTGGTACTACTCTGATTCATCGTAGTCTTCTCCTCCTGCTCATCACTGCTGTCAGAATCTTCTTCCTCTTTCTTTTTTTCCTGCCTATCATCGTCGTCTTCATCTAAATCATCCTTAGAATCTGTATCGATATTTCCTGTCTCTTTCGTTGTTTTTGTCTTTTCCGGATTCATTCCTGTCTTTTTCTGTTTCGTTTCATCTTGTTTAGACTCTTCCTGTTTAACAGCTGTTGTTTTATCCGTCATTTTTGACGTTTTATCATAACTTTCTCCTTCTTCTTTACTTTCTGCACCAGGGGACTCTACATATTCCTCCAGATATATCCCCACTTCCATAAGCTTCTGTTTCAACTCTGTGATAGAAAGACCAGCGAGCTCTTCAAAAGAAAGTTCAGGGTTCTGTTCCTTCAGCTTCTGGATTAATACTGCTTTTCCCGGAGATATTTTGTATTTTTGGGCAAGAGATGTAATCGTATCACTTTCCTCTATTTTCTGACTATAGACTTTGGACATGCCAATCAAAGGACTCAAATAACCGCTGACTTCCTGACTCAAATTGACTTTCAATTCATTTACCTTTTTACTGTTCTTTCCTTCCACCGAAATAAGGATTTCATTTTGTTTCCTGTTTAAATATCCTTTTCTAACCATTGCACCCAACACGGCATTCACTGCTGTTTCCATGTCAGTATTTTTTAGTTTCAAGTCAGAAAGAATGTCTTCTCCATCTTTATTTAATGCTTTTGCTTCTACAACCCGGTCTTTTTTATTAGAAGCCAACTCCACACTTGGATTGACATCAAGATATACGGTACACTCTTTTTGAAATCCTATAATTTGGTAAATCCCAAAACAAAATAGCAAGCAGGCGGCAAATACTGCTGCTGTTTTAAAAAATCTTTTTCCTGTAAAAGTTCCTGTCTTTTCAATCCCATCTAAATACCACTCATTTCCGGAAGCTTTTTCAACTGGAATTTCATAGATTTTTTCTGCCTGATCCGGAATCAGCCGCTGCACTGCATTTTTTATTTGTGTTTCTATTCTTTTTCCTGCCATTGTTACAACCTTCCCTCCAGATTTTTTCTCAGTTTTTTGATTCCTCTATGGTATTTTGACAATATAGTAGATACCGGCATTTTTAACAGTTGAGAAATTTCTCTATGTTTTAAACCGGATACCACATGAAGCATAATAATCTGGCACTCTTCTTTTGAAAGAATGGAAAATGCCGTTTCTAACACAATCCGGTCCTCACGATCCTCAATCTGGTGAAAATCCATCTTTTTATCCAGTTCAGAAAGCTCCATAAAAGACTGCCTCTGCTGCATCCTATATTTCATCAGACAAATATTTCTTGTAATCGTAAATACCCATGCCATTGGTTTTCCCTGCGGTTTATAAAGATGAGCCGCTGCACGGATTTTTAAATAGGTTTCCTGCATGGCATCCTCCGCATCCTCCCGATTATGAAGAACAGACAGGGCATAAGAAAACACCATACTTTTCGTCTGCTCATACAACATCATAAAAGCATCCTTATCTCCCTGTCCAATTTTATAAAATAATGTCTCATCAATGTCTGTCTTATATTCTTTTTCCGTTTTTCCATATGCAACGGCGACAAATACAAGCATAGTTTACTCTCTCCTTTTTTATCCTCTGTTTTTCTATTATAACTCATCCTTGTTCCTCTGAACCAGTCCCAAAATAATAGAAAGATTTCCATTCCGGCATCGCAGTTCATCAATAAATTCCTTTTCCTTTTCTGCATTTCTAAGACGAACATGATACACTAACTCATACATCGTTCCCATATTGGCTGTCCTTACTCTCTCAAGAGAAAATCTGGTTGTGTAAACAAGGAACAAATCATCAAACACTCCCTGATAATTCAAATTTTCCGGAATCGTAATTTTAAGCTCTCTCTCCATCGAAATTCCATTTCCAAAACCAGTTTTTTCAAGTAGCACCATAGTAAATCCAACTATTACCGTGATTAAAACAGCCATGGTAAGAAATCCCATTCCAGCCGCCAGACCTACCGCCATAGCAAAGAAAATGCAACCAATCTCTCTTGCTGATCCTGCCACACTACGGAAACGTACCAGCCCAAATGCCCCAAGAACAGCAACAGAAGTACCAATATTTCCATTGACAATCATAATAACCAGCGACACCAGAAGAGGAAGTACAGCAAGTATCACCACGAAACTTTGACTATGTTCTCCCAATATCATATAAACCATAGAAATTATAATTCCTAACACCAATGCAGTTACTATCACCGCCGCTGCACTCTCCATCGAAAAACCTCCTGCATGTAATATACTCGTTAACATATTTCTCTCCTCCCTGTTTGTTCTATATTTTTTCTTTCCCATTGATTCCATACACCCTGCTCTTTTTTATAAATATTTCCATACTTCGAAAATGAGATTGGATAAATTTCTAACTCCGATAAAATGCGGGAAAACCAGACCGGAGTTGCTCCTAATATTTTCGTTTCCATCAAATAATAGAAATCCGGCAAAAGCTTTGTACCAAAATCTCCATTTTCCAATCCCATCATAGTACGACGGCTTCTAATATTTTTATCAAAAGTAACCCTAAATTCCGGATCTTTTCTTCCGAATAGAGCAATCCTGTCATATGCAAGATATATTCCCTGTTTTAGTGGATAAATCTGCAAAAGGTAATCAATCTCATTTAAAATCTGACTTTTCTTTTCCGGTCGATTTCCATGCTCTAAGTATTGATACGCTTCCTCTAAAGTAAGTTGAATCCTTCTTTTGTTCACAATCCCCTTATATTTTTTCTTTATTTCCAAAAATACATCAGAGTGTAAATCCGGAATCCCATAACTTCTCAACCGGAGTTTTTCTTTATAGACTGGTTTTTCTAAAGAACGACGAATCAACAGACTTTGGGGCGTATCATAATAGATATTACAAATTGTATGTAAGCCATACTCATCCTCCTGCATATCATTCTTTATCTGAAATCTGAGTTTTCGATAGATTTCTTCTGTCATCAGATATTTTTTTTCATATCGATTAAATACTGCCTGTGCCATTTTCACCTCTCCCTTCCCTGACTGATCTCTAGTTTCTTCCCATTACTCACTACCCTTATTGTTCCTCCACTAGTCTGATATACAGTAATACTATTGTCCTGTAAAAGTTTTAATGTCTTATCCTCAGCCGGATTTTTGTCTGAACAGCAAATTGCAGCATAGGAAGGTTTGAGGCTGTCCAATAATTCTCCCAAAGCTTCATTATAAACACCATGATGAGGAACTTTTAAAAAATCACATGTTTGATTTTTCCTGATGGAAAGCCACTGCCAAATACGTTCTTTTTCCATATCCCCAGCAAAAAACAGATGATTATCCCCGTACTCCACCCATGTCAATAGAGAAAAATTATTATCATATTCCTTTTCTGTTTCTTCTATAGAGTAAGAATCTGGCGGTTCTACAGTGATAAGTCCATTTCCCAGGGAAAAAGTTATATTTTCATCTAGTTTTTTTATATAAAGTTTTTTTTCGGATGCTGCTTTTTGAAATTCCCTGTATTCCTTCCCCTCCCCCTCATAGTCCGGAATTAAAATCTGTCCCACTTCTATCTCCCTGATTAGAGCTGCCGCTCCTCCCACATGGTCTTT
>JAUNBT010000475.1 GCA_030526985.1 Lachnospiraceae bacterium
GTATCTCTGCCTGAAACATATTGAATTGTATTGATAAACTCAGAGCGAAATCCAGGAACTAATAGGCAAACTACTACTGCAACTACGATTAATAGAATAATCTGTTTCCACCATTGCAAGATTTTCCGATTGAAGATTACCAGGGCAACTATTACTTCCACTGCCAATCCAAGGAAACCACTGCTGGATCTAGATCCTGCCATATTTAACACCAAAAGAGTAACCAATAACAAACTTATCCATTTTCCCAGGTTCTTATCTTTATTAGTCTTACTGGTAAAATAGAAGAAAAACATACCTGCAATCGGAATCAAAAGTGTCAAATAGAAAGAAACATAATTGGGATTATATAACGTTTGAGACACCATCGTATCGAGTGTCTTACTGATGGATGCAACATCTCGATATTTACTTGATATGGTCAGGAATTTTCCAACTCCAGATGAAAAGACATCGATTCCCAAAATCTGAGTTATACCAATGACTCCTAAGAATGCGGCCACCCCACTCACACAATACAACATTTGTTTTACATTTCGTTCACTGTTTACCGTATTTATAATATACAGAAACATCAACATATATGCCACCAATGTTAAAGTACCTTCAAACCGATTGGGAGCTCCCCACAAAGCTATCTGTTTATAATCACTAAATAAAAAAGACATCAGCACCATCAGCAAATAAACGCCAACAGGAATGTAAAATAATGTTTTTCTTATAGCCATTGTCTCTTTCACCAAACGATAAACTACGCAGCCTAATGCCCACAGCGTACAGAACATAATTCCAGACATCTTAATCCAGTTAAACATATCTGTGAGGGTATCACCCCTAAATTCCCACACAAAGGTATCCATATTATTTGTATATACGTGCAAACGAACCAATATCATAATAACGGCAGTAAAAAACATAGCTGGAAGCATATTTCCCAATCCCATATCAGTACCTAATAATGGGGTCTTATCCATTGATATCCAATATTCATTCTTTAATTGTTGGTGCTTCTTATCACGGGTATTCTCCCATCTTCGTGTACTCTTTTGTTCTGACATGTTCTCTTCCTTTCATTCATTTTTCACTTCAATACATAATATCATTAAACGCATATTCATCAAACAACAACAGTGGTTCTATTGCTTTCTGTCTTGTGGCTAAACATCCTTGATGATATTTTTCTAAAAGTTCTGAGTCATTTATTACTTGCTCAATAGTATCCGCAAGCTGATATTTATCCCCTTCTACAATTTCTCCATTTACTCCCGGATATACCTGATCTGTCACTCCTGAAACTCTAGTAGAAATAACTGGTGTTCCAAGAACAATTGCCTCTCCAATTGTTGTAGAAAACCCCTCCACTTTTGAGGTTTGGATATATAAGTCAGCTTCTTTCATGAAAGGATATGGGTTACTATCGAATCCATGTAAAATCACCTCTTTTTCAAGCCTGTGTGTTTTTATTTGAGATTCCAACCTATTTCTTTCACATCCCTCTCCTATTATTACCCACAAGAATGATATCTTTTTTTCTTTCAAAATGGCGGCACTTTCGATAGCAATTTCAAATGATTTTTCTTTCACTAGTCTTCCCACCGAGACGAATAGAAATCTCTCTTTATTATAGTTTATTGAAGATCTCTCTTTAGACTTATTTACAATTTCATTTACCAAAAGTGGGTTGTGAAGCATCTTCATTTTTTGTAACTTCACTTCAGGATAAGTCTTCTGAAATACTTCTATGCACTCTTTTGATACACCAAAAATATAATTATATTTTTGATAAACAGTAACTAATTTTTTGTTTCGTTTTGGCATTTTCTCACTGTGAATCCAAGTCATTATTTTAGTATTTCGGTA
>JAUNBT010000476.1:0-563 GCA_030526985.1 Lachnospiraceae bacterium
CCATTGCATGTTGTATTGCTTTATGGAAAAGTAAGTGTTGCGAGAAAACATCAAGAAAAATCGTAGTGCTTATTGTTACATGCTTGATTGCAATATCAACGGTTTTGATTAAACAGCACAGTGTGATTGATGTCATCCTTGCAATCATTTTAAATCTTTTTTGCTATTTCGTTTGTTATGTATGGATTGAAAAATATAAGGACAAGTTAAGCTTGCTATGCAATAAGCGGGAAATCTGTTCTATTCCTAATTTACTGAGTGTGTTGAGGTTCGTGATAGCAATCGTGATATTGGCGGCTCATGTGCGATGGAAGATAGAACTACATAGCCTGGAAATGATATTATTATTACTAGTCTCAGCATTTACTGATTTCTTAGATGGATGGATTGCAAGAAAATATCATATGATCACGGAGGTTGGAAAAATTATAGATCCAATTGCCGATAAGGTTACACAGGGCGTACTTTTGCTTTGCTTTATTCGGGAATATCCGATAACGAGATGGTTATTTCTTATATTTGTTGTAAAAGAACTTATTATGGGAATTGCTGGTATAAAAACG
>JAUNBT010000476.1:573-1860 GCA_030526985.1 Lachnospiraceae bacterium
ACTGGAATTATGTATGGAGTTATGGGGCTATTGTTTCTTTTTCCGAAATTGCCAAATGAATATGCTGAAGTCTTATTATTGATTTCCGGTGTTAGCATGATTATTACACTAATATTATATTTAAATCAATATAGGTCGCTTATTAAGGCGATGGGGTGAAACCCTGCAAGTTCTATTTAGAATTTGTGGGGTTTTAATGTAATGGGAAAGCTCTGGACAAACCTCAATAAAAGTTGAGATTTTAGTTGAGATTTATTTGAGGTTATGGTTTTAAAATAAACTGCGGATAAGAAAAAAGGAGGAAATGACATGCTGGAATTAAAAAACATAAAAAAAGATTATCCTGCAGGTGAAGATGTTGTCCATGCTTTGAAAGGCATTAATCTTCAATTTCGAAAAAATGAATTTGTATCGATTTTAGGACAGTCTGGATGTGGAAAGACAACCATGCTCAATATTATCGGTGGTCTTGATCACTATACGTCAGGTGATTTGGTAATCAATGGAAAATCTACAAAAGAATTCAAAGACAAGGATTGGGATACTTATCGAAACCATTCTATTGGATTTGTGTTTCAAAGTTATAATCTGATTCAGCATCAGACGGTACTTCAAAATGTTGAATTAGCATTGACCTTATCTGGAGTATCGAAAAAGGAAAGGACACAGAGAGCAAAGGATGCATTGACACAGGTGGGACTTGACAATCAGTTCAATAAAAAGCCAAGTGAAATGTCCGGCGGACAAATGCAGCGAGTTGCGATTGCAAGAGCACTTGTTAATAATCCAGACATTATATTAGCAGATGAGCCAACAGGGGCGCTGGATTCCGAGACCAGTGTACAAGTAATGGAAATACTGAAGGAAATAGCCAAGGACAAACTGATCATAATGGTAACACATAATCCGGAATTGGCTGAAGAGTATTCAACCAGAATCATACGTTTTTTGGATGGAGAAGTTACTTCAGATTCCAAACCGCTTACAGAAAAAGAACAGATGGAGGAACGAGCATCCGCCAAAATCATTTCGGAAGAAAATGAGAAAAAGAAGAACCCATCCATGTCTTTTGGAACGTCATTTGCGTTGTCCCTAAAAAACTTGAGGACAAAAAGAGGGAGAACAACATTAACGTCAATTGCCGGAAGTATTGGAATTATAGGCATTGCACTTATCTATGCAGTGTCACAGGGAATGACGGGATATATCAATACGATTCAAGAAGATACGTTGTCCTCCTATCCACTTACCATCGAAGAGACGAATGTGGATATGAGTACGTTGATG
>JAUNBT010000477.1:0-1183 GCA_030526985.1 Lachnospiraceae bacterium
TCAAACTTACTATATTATGTTTCACGGCATTTTCCACCAATATCTGTATGGCAAAAGGCAGGATATAATACCTTTGATGCCCGTCCGGAATTTGGATTTTGACAGAGAGTGCCTCCCCGTAACGTATCTTCATTAAATGGATATAAGATCCGGTAAATTCCAACTCATCGGAAAGTGTCACCACCGGATGTTCCTGTATGGTATAGCGAACACTGATGAGAGCTGCTCCAAATATTCATGTGCCCGCTCGTCGTCGTAACCGATCAATCCGTTGAGCGAGTTGAGCGAGTTGAAAAGGAAATGGGGATCGGTTTGATTTTTCAACGCATTGTACCGGTTTTTAAAATTTTCAATAGTAAGGTTCTTGTTTTCTTCCATCCTCTCCTGATTTTTAATGATCAGATAGATTAAATGGGAGACAAAAACAGAAGTAATAAGAAGTGTCAAATCTTTGACAAATTGAATAATAGAATACTGGTACGTCGTCAGTTCACCCTTAAACCAAATTCCTAACAGTTGGGAGATGATCGTGCTCAAAATACCTATAAAAGGCAACATAGCGAAGAACAATAACCATGATTTTCTTCTATTATTGGAGAAATGTGTAAGTATCCAGAATTCAATCCGAAAAAAGATATAGAGTAAAAATGTATTTACAAAAAGCAAAACTATAAGTTCAATATAATAAGATGATTCGGAAAGCCTTTTGGAAATCAGTCCACCCACATTTTCTCCCATATAAAAACTGTAAACTAAGATGATAGACTGTACAAAGAGAAAAAATATGTTCAAGGACAGCGCTGATAAAAATGCCGTTTTTTTGTCTAATCGAATGATAGGGGGGTCTGTTTTCCGAAACATTTGGGCTATAGTAATATATTGGTTGTTTATAGATCAGCCGGGGCGATGCAAATATAATCAAAATCATTCATTTACAAAACAAAGAAACAAACTCAACGAGCAGCACGGAATATTATCCGGGGCCCATTGAGTTTTGAAGAAGAAGAAACTACACTTCACCCTATTTGAGGAGATTGCCCCTGTCTAACTTCCACCTTTATCCCATCAAACGTGCGATGCAATCCTCTTGCCGGCAATCCTGCATGGTTGGGGTAAATGTCGGGTATCGAGGCAATCTCTTTTCTGTCAACATCACTTTAGAAGCGATAGCCGATACCAAGGC
>JAUNBT010000477.1:1207-1858 GCA_030526985.1 Lachnospiraceae bacterium
TTCTGGAATTCATAGCCGACCAGTACTCCCAGTCCAAAATCCCATCGGTTCATATCAGCTTCGTCGTTCACCTTCTTGTACAGATCTTTATCGGCGTCTTTATATCTTGCATCAAAGCCAAGTCCCAAATAAGGCCCTACACCGGCATAAAATTTACCGCTATTGGTATAGGTTTGTCCCAGAAAGTAAACCGGTACCTGCATACCCCATTGCCTAAAGTCGTCTTCAGCAGTTCCGGTTTCCATTTTGGAATTACGGTAGAAGAACATTACTTCCGGTTGGATGGAGAAATTCTCATGCAGACCAATGTTCATGAATCCACCCAGCGTAGGGCCCAATTTCATTGTACTTGACTGATTATCTAAATCGGTAAGTAAAAAATTCGACATGTTTGCTTCTGCTTTCACGCCATAAGATATGGGAGTTTGAGCATTCACTATCACCAATCCTGTTGTCATCAATACTGACAAACACACTAAAACCATCTTTTTCATTTTTCTGAATAATTAATTAATAAAATTGTTTTCTTTTCTCTTGTTTGACATTGCAAAGATATGGCCTTGAAACGCTGTCTGTCCTTAAAATTGACTCAAACGCTGTTTTTGGTTGCCGAACTAAAATATACCCATACTTAAAACCCTATAAGGATTT
>JAUNBT010000478.1 GCA_030526985.1 Lachnospiraceae bacterium
TCTCGAAGAAGGTCTTAAGATGGCGCAAATGTTGGTAGACGCCGGTGTCGATATGATACATGCAAGTGCCGGATGTTATGGTGCAATGGAGAAATCATTTGAGACACAGGGTCATGCACAGGGCGAACGTCTCTACATTGCAGAAGCTATGAAAAAAGCCGTAGATGTTCCTGTCATTGCTGTCGGTAATTTAAGAACTCCAGATGTCTGTGAAGCAGCTTTAGATGCCGGTCAGACAGATTTTGTAGCCTGCGGAAGGACATTAATTGCAGATGCTGACTGGGCAAAGAAAGCAAAAGCCGGAAAGGCAGATGAAATCCGCAGATGTATCAATTGTCTTCACTGTCTTGGTGACCGGGTTCATCCAGGAAAAGGCATGCGCTGCACTGTAAATCCTTATTGCGGATATGAATCTCTTTATAAGAAGATTGATAAGGCTGAAACAGGGAAAAAAGTAATGGTAATCGGTGGCGGCCCGGCCGGTATGACAGCTGCATATTCGGCAGCACTCAAAGGTCATAGGGTAACTTTATTTGAAAAAGACAAGGAATTAGGCGGACAGTTAAAGATTGCCTGTGTACCTCCGAATAAAGATATTATTGGAAATGTTGCAAAATGGCAGATTGGAGAACTGGATCGTCAGGGTGTTACTGTAAAGACAGGCATCGAGGTGACAAAGGATACTATTCTTGCAGAAAATCCAGATTATATTATTCTCGCTTCCGGTTCCGTACCATTTATCCCTCGCATTCCAGGCATTGAGAAAACCGTTTCATCCTGGGATTATCTCTACGGAAAGCTTACAATTGAGGAGAAGAATGTTATCGTTCTTGGCGGTGGACTAGTCGGTGCAGAAACCGCTCATAAGCTTGCCGAAGAAGGAAAACAGGTTACTGTCATGGATATGCTTCCGGAAATTGCCGCTACTTTAGAGCGTACCTCAAGAACCGAATTTTTGAAACACTTAGATGCCCTCCATGTAAAACAGGTTGTAAATGCAATTGCAACAGAGGTGACAAACAGCGGTGTTCATTTCCTTCACAAATTTAATGGACGTCCTGGCTTTGTATCCGGTGAAAAGGTAGTTCTTTCCATTGGACAGTCTTCTATCACAACATTAGAAAATGTAATCGAAGAACTGGATATCCCATACAGCATAATCGGGGATGCAGAGCATGTCAGCACCATCGCAGAGGCAAACCGGACTGGTTTTGATGCAGGACAAAATATTGAGTAAGAAGGATTGGTTGTTCTATGAAAGGTGAAACTTTAAAAAAAGTTAAAATATCAGTAATTGAAGTTACATTTAGTGAAGAACGGGCAAAACGCTATGCTCCAGAAGGATACGGCAAATGCGAACTTCACGATGTAGGACAGGTATTTTATTCCAACGGATGGCAAAAGCCCTCCGGATTATGCGATAATGCCTGGAACTGTATGCGGGATTATGTTCTTGCCATCTCCCAGGGAGCCGGTTTTATTTACGGTGATGGTGGTTTTACAAATCAGGAAGGCATGGTCATCGTTGCCTGCAATGATGGGATACGCCCCGTTATCTTCAAAGTTGAATCCACCGATATGGAATCGGATACCTTTAACGAAGATCTCACCACAGTAAAAAGCCTGCACAAGGATCCCTCCAATACCTCCACAAAATAAATGACACGCTTCCACACTTTAAATTAGTCCGTAGGAATCAAGGCTGAGACAATGGTCTTTGTGATTTTTACGGACTGTATCAAAGAACAAGAAGATTTAGTCCGTAAAGACAACGAGATGCCAAGCATTTCGTGTGATTTTTACGGATTGAATCAGAGAGCAAGAAGATTTAGTCCGTAAAGTACTACGAGATGTC
>JAUNBT010000479.1 GCA_030526985.1 Lachnospiraceae bacterium
TGCGCAGACAGAAAGTGTATCAGAAATGCGCACCTCTACGGAGAAAGAGGACCCTGTTCTTGCAGAACTGCAGCATCCGATGGGGATATCTGACGGTATTAGGAGACTGGTACTCACAAAGAATGGACAGGAACTTTTTTATCTGTCTAAGGAGCCGGAAGCTTATAAGATGGACTTTGATTACTGGGAGATTTTAAATCCCTATGATGAGATTGCCACGGTGAACACCGAAACAATGTATGGACTTTTTGATATGTTATCACAGTGGGATTTTTCAGAAGGGATATCGGTGGAAGGAACTGATACGGGGATTGAATCCAGTCAGACTACCGTGTTGATTAATTATGTTAATACTGCAGATTCCGATACGGCGCTGGCAACGCAGATTCCAGATACAACTGTAACACTGGTTATTGGGAATGAGGATGGAACAGGTAATTATTATGTTGCAGTGCAGGGATTTGAAGACGAAGTTTATCAGATTCCGACTGGCGCTGTTGATTCTGTTTTTGCATTGGAGCCGTTTGACTATCTATTAAAGATACCGGCACTTGTAAATATTGAGACGGTGAGTAAGGTAGATATTACAGCAGATGGAAAAGAGTACCAGATGTCAATTGCTGGCGATGAATATTTGCTTGGCAAAAAGAAAGTTGAGAAAGAAGCATTTACAACTCTATATCAGGCTCTGGCAGGTATTATCTTTGAATCGGAATATGAAGATTTGGGGAGCAAAACAGGAGACGAAGTTCTTAGCGTAACGTATGAGAGAAACACAGAAGACGCCCCAAAAATCACTATAACATACAGCACATATGACGATGAAAACTATAGTATTGCTGTCAATGGAACAGAGAGATTTCTCGTAAACACAGAAGATGTCGATGTCCTGATTAAGCAGATTAAAGACAGCTTTTAAAACCACATAATTTATCAAAATGTACATAATTGAAAAGCGGCGCTGCGGATTTTGTGCAGCGTCATTTTTGTAAAAAAGAAGGGAGAAAATGTATGAGCACAATCAACAATCCAATTTTAAGAGGTTTCAATCCAGATCCGTCTATACTGCGTGTGGGGAAAGACTACTATATTGCAACCTCGACTTTTGAGTGGTTCCCGGGGGTACAGATCCATCATTCTACAGATCTTGTTAATTGGGAGCTTATTGCGCATCCGCTGGAAAGAGTCAGCCAGCTGGATATGGAGGGAGAGGATAATTCCTGTGGAGTCTGGGCACCCTGTCTTTCTTATGATAAGGGAACATTTTACCTGATTTATACGAATGTCAAATCATTCACAGGAATGTTTAAGGATACACCAAATTACCTTGTTACAGCAACAGATATCCGGGGACCATGGTCAGAACCGATTTATCTAAATGGCAGTGGATTTGATCCATCACTGTTCCATGATACGGATGGTAAAAAATATCTGGTAAATATGATTATGGATTATCGCGATTATCAGACTTCCTTTGCAGGTATTGTATTACAGGAATATTCTGTAGAAAAACAATGCCTGGTGGGAGAAAAAATAAATATATTCCGTGGAACTCCGATTGGAGTGACGGAGGGACCGCATATTTATAAAAAGGACGGATACTATTATCTTATGGTTGCAGAAGGCGGAACGGAGTACGGACATGCTGTAACTGTTGCAAGAAGTAAAACGCTTACAGGACCTTATGAGCCGGATCCGGAAGGAGCCATGGTGACAACAAGACATCAGAAGGACTGGCCGATTCAGAAGGCAGGACATGCGAGCATTACTGACACACCAGATGGAAGATGGTACCTTGTACATCTGTGTGGCAGACCGGTTGGAGAAAAGAGAAGATGCATTCTTGGAAG
>JAUNBT010000480.1 GCA_030526985.1 Lachnospiraceae bacterium
TCCTCCACACTGATGGATGCCTCCGCAGACCAGATGGTTTCCGGCGGAAACTCCAAGCTCTTTATCAATACCCTGAGCTGGATGTGCGGCCATGAAAATTCAGTCTCCGTTCCGGTCAAGAGCATGTCCGTGGACTATCTGACACTGACCTCCGCAAGCTCCAGCTTCTGGAGTCTTATTGTGATCGGCATCATTCCGGGAGCTTTTCTGCTGGGCGGCCTGTTTATCTGGCTGAGCAGACGGAAACGGTAATACCAGAAAGTGAGGAACGTAGAATTATGAAAAAAAAGGGAATTGCATTATTCGTGGCTTTTTGCCTGATCGCAGCTTTGTTTCCCTTGTCCTACCAAAAGACAGAGGCAGCGACAACAAGTGTAACCTATAAATATAATGGAAAGAATTACACTTATAAGGGTGCGACAAGATATGTAACTGTAGATGGGAAGAATGTATCACTCACTTCAGTCCCGGCTATTTTATTAAGTAACAACAATATGGCGCCATATTATGAGGTGCTTGTAAAATCAAGTATTAAGGCAAAGAAGAGTTATTCTAGTAAGACAAAGATACTTACAATTACCTATGGTGAGAATAAGATTAAGATGACCATGGGAAGTAAAACAGCATATGTGAATAATAAGAAGGTTACCCTTCCTGTTGCACCGAGAAATATTAAATACAAAAAATCTGGGAAATCCAGAATCATTGTACCAATCAAAGCGGTGTGTAAGTATCTTGGCCTTACTTATAGCTGGACCTCGTCCAGTAAAAGAATGTTTATCACGACACCAGAAGTAGATTCCACAAGCAGTACAAATGCAAGTGCATCCGGATCTACAACAGCAGCGGCGGACGATAATGTCCTTCCAGGTTATACGATTCGTCTGGCACGTCCATCCTCTGTAGCAAAAGGAGATATTACTGCAACAGATGATTATGATAACAAGAGGTTGAAGATTACTATGAAGGGAGATCAGACAACTTTCTATGCACAAAATGCACCGGTAAATACCGGCTCTGCAAAGATTACAGTATCCTACAGTGCTTCCTCCGGGAAAACGACTTTATATTTTAAGACGAGTTCCATTAATGGATTTATTGTAAAAGAGGACGATAACTACATTTACATTAAAAATGGAAAACCACAGAATATTTTCAAACATGTTATTGTATTAGATGCCGGTCACGGCGGATCCGATTCGGGAGCCGTGGGAAATGGATATAAGGAGAAAAACTTCACATTATCGATTGTGAAAGCGGCAAAAGAATATTTTGATGATAATAGTAACTATAAAGTTTACTATACCAGACTTTCAGATACTTATCCGTCATTATCAGACAGATATAATCTGGCAAACAATGTGGATGCCGATATTTTTGTAAGCGTACATATTAATTCCGCCGGCTCAACTGCAACCGGAACGGAGACCCTCTATAATCCGGACCGGAATAAATCCCAGAATGGTTTGACCTGTTATCAGCTTGCTAAGAAAGTACAGTCTAAAGTTCAGGCAGCAACCGGATTTTCAAACAGAGGATTAAAACAAAGATGCAGCCGCCTTGGAAATGGTCTTGCCGTATTAAATCATAACGACGGACCGGCAACACTGACAGAGATTGGATTTATCTCCAACAAGTCAGAGGCGAAAAAGATGGCAGCAAATCTAAACAGCTATGGAAAAGCAGTCTATAATGCGATTGTAGCGGCAGCTGAGTAAAAGATGTTGGAAATAGCATTATTTTAAAAAAGTGAATGATTAATTAATAAGGGAATGGGATGTCGCAAGAGCAGATATAAGGGCTTTTGCGACATCCTTTTTGTGTTTGGAAGAATGAAATTGATATTT
>JAUNBT010000108.1 GCA_030526985.1 Lachnospiraceae bacterium
AAACATTGCTTTTCTTAATTATATTTACCTGCAAAAGTACTTTCACCGTTTGTGAATTCCAAACCAAAAGAATATGTATATTCATATGTAATTGGTGCAGGTATGTTCCATGTAATAATATCACTAGCTTTCGCTTCTGTTTTATTTACTGTTACATTATCCCAAAGTTTTACCAGTTAGTTTTTTTATACTTGTAATTCATCCAAACACTTGAATAAAGCCCTTTTAACATTTATAATTAAATTCACCTTAAACCGAAATTAACCCAGCACGAAAGAAAGAAGAAGGTGTTTTATGAACGACCAAATATTCTACGAAAAATGGGGAACTAGAATTCCAGAATATAAATCAAAACGGATCCTATATCTCTATCGTAAATCACTCTTTGAAAAGCACACTTTAAAATATGAACTTTCACACTACTTTAAATATAATGTCTCCAATTCCATTTTTATCACGTCGGCAGAGACAATTATAAATCACATTGCTATTGCCAAAAAGCAGGGGAAATCTTTAGATTCTGTCTATGAAGAATTTCTTCGCAATGACATTATTGTGTTAGATGCTTTGCAGTTCATCACAGATAAACCGGAAAGATATATTGACTTTGTACGCAGATTGATTGAGTATTGCTCTGATCCTGCCAACAAGAAAGCCTTACTCCTTACCGGCAATCAACCGCCGGAAAAACTACCTGCGTTTCACACTATTTTTGAAAAATGCAAGTGCAATATGAAAGTAATCAATTACGATACTCTTTTCACCACACAACGTATCGAAGAAAGGGATCATACTATGAATCACTATTATATGACTGGCGATACACATGGCGGTTTCTCCCGCATCGAAGACTTCTGCTTCAAACATAATACAACCAAAGATGATGTTCTGATTATTCTCGGCGATGCCGGCATAAACTATTTGGGAGTTCGTGATATAGAGTTAAAGAGAAAGCTGGCCAGCCTTCCGATAACATTATTCTGTATCCACGGAAATCATGAACAGCGTCCGGAATCACTTCCTTATTATCATTTGACTCAATGGCAGGACGGAAATGTATATATAGAAGATGCCTATCCCAACCTTCTATTTGCAAAAGATGGCGAGATTTATAATTTCAACGGGCATAAGACGATCGTAATCGGTGGCGCCTACAGTGTGGATAAGGATATCCGCATTGCCAATCACTGGGGTTGGTGGGAAAATGAGCAGCCTTCCGAAGAAATTAAGGCTTATACCGAGGCACAGCTCGAAAAAAATGACTGGACAATCGATATGGTTTTCACCCACACTGTACCGCTTAAATATGAACCGGTAGAATGTTTTCTTCCCGGAATTGATCAAAGCCGTGTGGATAAAACCACGGAAATCTGGTTGGATACGATAGAAAACAAACTTAATTATAAAAAATGGTACGCAGGACATTATCATACTGAGAAAAAAGTTTCCAGCCAATTTGAGATTTTATTTGAAAACTATATTGAAATTTTGTAATCGTTCAAAGCCAAGGAGATAACATCAAAATATGAAGTAAAGAGGTATTCGTAATGAAAATTATAGACATATTAAACCGGGAACAATTGTCATTGTCATTTGAAGTCTTTCCACCTAAGAAAGCGACATCCTATGAAACTGTAAAAATTGCCACCGAAAAGATTGCTTCCTATCATCCGGCTTTTATGAGTGTCACTTATGGTGCCGGTGGAGGAACGAGCCAATATACATTAGAAGTTGCAAAAAATATTAAAGACAACTACAATGTGCCAATGCTTGCACATCTGACCTGTGTTTCATCCAGCCGAGAAACGGTGCAACAGCTTATTATAGAGATGGAACAGGCTGGTATCGAAAATATTATGACTCTAAGAGGGGATTTAACGCCGGAGCTTATGGATTCCGACCGCAGTAAATGGGATTATCATTATGCAGTGGAATTAGTCCGGCAGTTGAAAGAATGTTCGACCGATTTTTGTATAGGGGGAGCCTGCTATCCAGAAGTACATCCGGAAAGTGCCAATCAAAGGGAAGACATTCTTCATCTGAAGGAAAAAGTTGACGCGGGTGTTGATTTTCTTACGACACAGATGATATTTGACAATAATTTATTTTATAATTTTATGTATAAAATAAGAGAGGCCGGCATTACCGTTCCGGTCCTTCCGGGAATCATGCCGATTACCAATGCCAATCAGGTAGAACGTGCCATTAAACTTTCCGGTTCCTTTATGCCACAGAGGTTTCGCTCTATTGTAGACCATTTTGGCACTGACCCGGAGGCGATGAAACAGGCGGGAATTGCCTACGCTACAGACCAGATCATCGACCTTTATGCAAACGGAATCACGAATGTTCACATCTATTCTATGAACAAACCGGATGTTGCAAAAAGTATTTTAGATAATCTTTCCAATATTCTTGGCAAGAGCTTTGCAAAATAAAAAGGAAGCACATTCAATCCCCATGATTGATTGTGCTTCCCTTTTTATCTCATTTTTGCTTACGCCTCTGCTTCTGTATCGTCCACTTCTAGCAGTGCAACTTCGTAACGCTCCAGAATCATGCGCTGGATTTTGTCTCTTGTCTCCGAATTAATCGGATGAGCAATATCCCTGTATTCACCGTCCGCTGCTTTGCGGCTTGGCATTGCGATAAATAGACCCTTCTCGCCTTCAATCACCTTGATATCATGTACTACAAATTCATTATCTAAGGTAATAGATACCACCGCTTTCATCTTGCTTTCTTTTGTTACTTTGCGAATACGCACGTCAGTAATCTGCATGGTGTAACGCCCTCCTCTAGTCCTTTTTTATAGTAAATATCTTACATTCTTCTCCACTACAATCTTAATCTCGCCGTCTTCACCCTTATAGGTCGTACCAGGACGTAAGGTATCTCTACTCTCTACGATACAATTCTCAATATAAGAATCATCGCCGATATAGACATCATTCAATATAATTGAATTTTTAATTGTACAGTTATTGCCCACATATACATCTCTAAACAAAACGGAATTCTCCACTGCACCATTGATAATACAGCCACTCGAAACGATACTGTTCTTAACTGCAGATCCTGCGTTGTATTTTGCCGGTGGAAGATCATCCACCTTTGTATACACTTCCGGATACTCTTTGAAGAAGTAGTCTCTTGTCTTCTTGTTCAAAAAGTCCATATTGGTCTTATAGTAAGATTCTGCTGTCGAAATATTTCTCCAGTAAGATTCCAGCTTATAAGCCATAATCTTCTTCACATTCTTATAACGAATCAGAACATCCTTAACAAAATCATGACGGTCTTCCTTTGCACAGCGTTCCAAAATCTCAATCAAATGTCTCCTTCTCATAACATAGACACCGATGGATACCATATTGGATTCTGCCACTAATGGTTTCTCTTCAAACTCTGTAATTCTGCCCTCGTCGTCACATTTTACTACACCAAATCTGGTAATATCATCTTCATCTTCTGCAAGCTCTTTGCATACAACTGTGATATCCGCCCCCTTAGCGATATGATACTCCAGAACTTTATTATAATCTAACTTATAAACACCATCACCGGTAGCAATAATAACATATGGCTCATGGCTTCTCTTTAAGAACTCAATGTTCTGATTCAAAGCATCTGCTGTGCCCTGATACCATGTACTGCTGTCACTAGAAAGGGTCGGGGTAAAGGTATAAAGACCTCCCTGCTTTCTTCCGAAATCCCACCATTTTGAAGAACTTAAATGTTCATGGAGAGAACGGGAATTGTACTGGGTAAATACAGCAACTCTCTGTACATGAGAATTCGTCATATTACTCAATGTAAAATCGATTGCACGAAAACTTCCCGCCATCGGCATAGCGGAAATCGCTCTCTTTGCAGAAAGCTCCCGCATCTTCTTGTTATTGCCACCTGCTAAAATAATACCTACTGCTCTCATGATAAGTCACCTGCCTTAATTAAAGTTTCCCCGCTCTTTAAGATGCCGTCTTCGTAATCCTCAAGGGTTGTCTCTCCCTTAATCGCCACATTCTTTCCAATCTTAACACCTTCCGGAATCAGGGTCTGCTCGCCGACAGTGACCAAACCATAACTATATATATGAGGTGCGACTGTATTCGGAGCTTCCTCAAATACGCCCATCTTCACATCATTGCCGATCTTAACATGCTCGGCTATAATTCCCTTATTAATCTCTACATTATCTCCGATCTCTGTATTATTCATAATAATAGAGTCCCGAATCACGGTATTCTCACCAACCGTTACTCCTGAACCGATGACCGAATTATATACTTCCCCGTATATCTCTGTTCCCTCGCCAATAATACATCCAGATATCTTGCTGTTGTCGGATATATACTGTGGCGGAAGTGTATCACTCTTTGTATAAATTCTCCAGAATTCCTCATACAGATTAAATTCCGGAATAATACTGATTAACTCCATATTCGCTTCCCAGTAAGATGCCAGTGTTCCAACATCCTTCCAGTATCCCTGATATTCATAGGCACAAATCTTATCGCCTCTCTCGTGGCAATAAGGAATAATATGCTTACCAAAGTCACATCCTGGCTGTTCGGAAAGGGTAGTCAAAGATTCCTTCAAAACCTTCCAGTCAAATATGTAAATACCCATGGAAGCTTTGTTGCTTCTTGGATGCTCTGGTTTCTCCTCAAACTCTAAAATTTTGCCCTCATCATCTGTAATTACCACACCAAAACGGCTTGCCTCTTCCATCGGAACTTCGATGGTCGCGATTGTAATCTTGGCATTCTGCTGTTTATGGTAGTCCAGCATGATCTCATAATCCATCTTATAAATATGGTCTCCAGATAGAATCAAAACATAATCCGGATTATAATACTCCATAAATTCTAAGTTCTGATAAATCGCATTCGCTGTACCGGAATACCATTCACTGGTATCACTCTTCTCATAAGGCGGAAGTACGGTAACACCTCCAACGTTACGATCTAAGTCCCATGGAATTCCAATTCCAATATGCTGGTTCAACCGGAGAGGTTGATATTGAGTTAAGACACCTACGGTATCCACGCCCGAATTGATACAGTTACTAAGTGGAAAATCGATAATCTTGTACTTTCCGCCGAAAGCAACCGCAGGTTTAGCAAGCTTAGACGTCAGCACACCGAGTCTGGAACCCTGTCCGCCTGCCAAAAGCATTGCTATCATTTCTTTCTTGATCATATTAGTTCACCCCTTTGTGTTAAATAGTTGTAGACTCATTATACCACTAACTTTCGAAAATGTGAAGAAAATTAACATAATCTTTTTATATTTTTTTATTTTTTTATGTCCAATTGCACAACGTGCACTTATTTTTCTTCTTTTTTTTATTCATATTCCATAACTCATACCCCTGTTTTTGGAAACATTTTTATTTCCATTGCATGTTGGATTTTCAGCTAGTATAATGAAAGGAAATTACAAGAGAAAGGATCCAAACGATATGTTTACAATTGATTTTCATCATCCGATACATATTCATTTTATGGGAATCGGCGGCATCAGTATGAGCGGTCTCGCCGAAGTGTTATTACAAGAAGGCTTTTCTATCAGCGGTTCTGATATGAAAGCATCCGATATTACCGCTCACTTAGAAACCCTCGGTGCCAAAGTTTTTATCGGCCAGAAGGCTTCTAATTTAAGTAAGGATATTGATTTAATCGTCTACACCGCTGCAATTCATCCTGACAACGAGGAATTTGCCGCTGCAAAAAAAGCCGGTATCCCCATGCTTACAAGAGCTGCCCTTTTAGGACAGATTATGTCAAACTATGAAAAATCCATCGCTGTATCCGGTACTCACGGAAAGACAACGACGACATCCATGCTCTCCCACATTCTTTTAGAGGCATGTGCAGATCCAACCATCAGCGTCGGCGGTATTTTAGACCGGATTGATGGCAATATACGGGTCGGTCATTCTGACGTATTTATTACAGAGGCATGCGAATATACCAACAGCTTTTTAGAGCTTTATCCCCGCTACAATATTATCCTTAATGTGGAAGAAGATCATCTCGACTTTTTCTCCGGTATCGATGAAATAATCGACTCTTTCCACACTTTTGCTTCCCAGACTGCAAAGGACGGTCTTTTGATTATCAACGGTGATATGGAATGTCTTCCTCTCGTAACGAAGGATCTTGCCATTCCCTATGTTACCGTTGGATTAAAACCAGAAAATACCTATACTGCTTCCGACATCACTTTTGATGAGCAGGGCTGTGGCCACTATGAACTTATCATCAAAGGAGAAAAAAGCGGACATATCGATTTGAATGTCAACGGAATGCACAATGTCACCAATTCCTTAGCGGCAATTGCAGTGGCAAAGGCCATGAATCTTTCTATGGATGCCATCAAAAAAGGTCTTTTATCCTTCGGTGGAACCAAACGGCGGTTTGAGTACAAAGGAACGGTAAACGGTATTACGATTATTGACGATTACGCCCATCATCCAACTGAGATTAAAGCTACTTTGACTTCCGCTAAAAATTATCCTCACAGGGAATTATGGTGCATTTTCCAGCCCCACACTTACAGCCGGACCAAAGCTTTTCTTTCTGGGTTTATCGACAGCTTAAGTTCCTGTGATCATGTTATTTTAGCTGATATTTTTGCTGCCAGAGAGGCAGATCCCGGAGATATCCACTCGAAAGATATTGTGGACGGACTGCTTTTAAAAGGCTGTGACGCTCATTATTTTTCTACCTTTGAACAGATTGAGGAATTTATTTTAAAAAATTGTAAAGAAAATGATTTGTTGATAACTATGGGGGCTGGAGACGTTGTTCTTATTGGTGAAAATCTAATTTCCCGTTAGTTATCCACTTTATCCACAGGATTATTCACATTATGACTCTGAATAACCTGTGGATTTTTTTGTTTACATAAATCAATGTCGAATACGCACGAAAACAGCCAAAAACAGCCAATATATGCGGTTTGTCAATTTTTTACTGTCATTCATCCACTAAGTTATCCACTTTATCCACAATTTTAACAAAAAAATCATGTGCTTATCCACGAGAGAATTTCCTGTTTTCTTTTTAAAAAAGCTGTGCTATAATGACTTCTCAGCAAAACAAAACAGACCATATACATGGGCAGAACCGCTTCTATTTTGCCTTCTGCCTTCCCATAATAGAAACAGGTGACATTTTGTATAAGATACAGATTACAAACAATATTCAAAACAGTATTACTTTTATTCCGGATTATTTTATTGACCGGCATTTGGCAAGTGCCAGCGGAGAATTCGTAAAAGTTTATCTCTATATCCAGCGCCATCTAAAAGAAACTGATTCTTTGACTGTCCCGGATATTGCAGATCATCTGAACATGACAGAAAATGATGTTTCGCGGGCCCTTTCTTACTGGAAAGCAGAGGGAGTACTTGTCATGGAAGAAGAGAAGACCCAGCCGGTCACAAAGCCTTCCATTCCAACCGCCTCCACAGAGTCAGCTGCTGCCCTGCATGTTCCCGGCAAGTCGAATCTTTCCCCTTCTGTTATCACAGCCAGAATGGAAGAAGAAGGACTTTCTCATCTGGCATTTATGGCAGACACTTACCTGGGAAAGACTTTGTCCCAGACGGAACTCAACACTTTATTTTATTTTTATGACGGACTGCATTTTCCAGTTGATTTAATTGAGTATCTGCTGGAATACTGTGTTTCTAACCAGAAGAAGAGTATGCGCTATATTGAGACAGTGGCAATTTCCTGGTATGAACAGGGCATCGACACAATGAAGAAAGCCAAAGACGCTATGAAAATCTATAACAAGAATTACTATTCTGTTATGAAAGCTTTTGGTATTTCCAACCGAAATCCCGGACCTGCCGAGGCAAACTACATAAAAAAATGGCTGGAAGAGTACCATTTTGATCTTCCAGTCATTTTAGAAGCCTGTAACCGGACCTTGTCTTCCATAAGCCAGCCGAGCTTTCCTTATACGGATACAATTTTATCCAGCTGGCATAAATCCAAGGTTCACTCATTAAATGATATTAAGGCCCTCGATGCCCAGTTCCGCAGCCAGCAAAAAACCGCCACTGTGCCTAAGAACCCTAACAAAAATGCGGCTCCTGCTGCCTCGAACCGATTCCATAATTTCGATCAGAGGGAATATAACTATCAGGATTTAGAACAGCAATTTATCCGCAAGGTAAACGGTCTCGACCAGTCCTGATTCATCTATGAAAGGAGGCTTTTATATGGCTCTTTCCCCAGCCCAATACATCGAGATCATGCGTGGCTATGACCAGACACGGCTTAGAAACCAAGATCTCCTTCACAAACGGCAAGAAGAAATATATCAAAAAATTCCCGGTTTTCAAGATACCGACCGCCTGATTGCCTCCCGCTCTGTGGCTGCAGGCAAAGCACGCCTTAGAAATGACGAACATGCCATAGAAAGACTCCATACAGAGATTTCAGAATTGTCCGAACAAAAAAGAAGACTTCTTGTCTCCTACGGATATCCGAAGAATTATTTGGATCCTGTCTATCGCTGCCGGCTTTGTCAGGACACCGGTTATATTGGCAATGAAAAATGCCAGTGCTTTAAACAGGCAATCGTCGATTATATTTATGCCCAGTCAAACATCCGGGAGCTTTTAGAAAAGGAGAATTTTTCTCATTTTCAATACAATTACTACTCGGACAAGGCAGTAGATGGCAATCCTTCCCCCCGGGCGAATATAGAATCTGTTGTCTCCCTGTGCTGGGATTTTATCTATCACTTTGGTGAACTTAAGAAGAACAATATTTTGTTCCTTGGAAATGCCGGTGTCGGAAAGACCTTTTTAAGCCACTGTATAGCCTATGAGCTGATTAATAAGGCCTATACTGTACTTTACCTTACCTCTTTCCAGCTGTTCGATTTATTGAAACAGCATGCTTTTCACCGGGAAAATGATCCCATGATTACTTCCATGGAAGAACTGTTAAGCTGTGATCTTCTCATTATTGACGATTTGGGAACGGAACTGAATAATTCCTTCATTTCCTCTCAACTGTTTTTATGTATGAATGAACGGCTGCTCCGGAGAAAATCCACGATTATCTCCACTAATTTGTCTTTAGGACAGCTGTCGCAATCTTATACCGAGCGAATTCTTTCGAGAATCATGGAGAATTATCAGATTCTTAATATATATGGCGAAGATATCCGACTATTAAAGGCATTGGGAAAATAGCCTTGACGTTTCCGCCTTATCTGATATACAATTTAGTTAGACATAACTTTTTACGAAACAGGATTACTATAACCATTATAGAACAAACAAGATAAAGGAGAATAGCATGAAACCAGACGATAGTAAGTTTTCAACCATTCCAGTCGGCAAGTTAGGGATTATTGCCATGCAAAGCTGCAGTGAGCTCGGCAATAAAGTAGATCATTACCTTGTAAAATGGAGAAATGAACGGGAACATAAGGAGAAGAATTCCCTTGCTTTCCATGACTATCAGCGAGACACCTATTTAATCGATGCAAAATGCCCGCGATTCGGTTCTGGAGAAGCCAAGGCTTTGATTACCGATTCTGTCCGTGGCGTTGACCTTTACATTTTAGTCGATGTGCTCAATTACAGCCTCCAGTACTCTCTTTGTGGACATAAGAACTGTATGTCACCGGATGACCATTATCAGGATTTAAAACGTATTATTTCCGCTGCCGGCACAAAGCCGAAGAATATTACAGTCATTATGCCTTTCCTCTATGAAAGCCGCCAGCATAAGAGAAGCTCGAGAGAATCTTTGGACTGTGCATTAGCCCTGCAGGAATTAATGGCGATGGGAGTAAGTAACATTATCACTTTCGATGCCCATGACCCCCGTGTACAAAATGCGATTCCTTCCAGCGGTTTTGATAACATTATGCCTACTTATCAATTTGTCAAAGCTTTATTAAAATCAACAGATGATTTACAGATTGATTCCGAACATATGATGATTATCAGCCCGGATGAAGGTGCAATGCAGAGGGCAATGTATTTTTCCAACGTTCTCGGTGTTGATATCGGTATGTTCTACAAACGTCGGGATTACTCCACCATTGTAGACGGCCGTAACCCTATCATCTGCCATGAATTTCTTGGAGACTCTGTAGAAGGCAAAGACGTGCTGATTGTCGACGATATGATTTCCTCCGGTGAAAGTATGATGGACGTTGCCAGAGAATTAAAACGCCGCAAAGCAAAACGTGTATTCTGTTTCTCCACCTTCGGTCTGTTCACCAGCGGCCTTGAAAAATTTGACCAGTGCCATGAAGAAGGACTGATTGAGAAAGTCATAACAACAAACTTGACTTATCAGAAACCGGAATTATTCGAGAGAGACTGGTATATCTCTGCTGATTTAAGCAAATATATCGCCATCTTAATTGAGAGTATTAACCATGATACCTCCATCAGTTCTCTTTTAGATCCTACAGAGAGAATCAAGGCAAGAATCGAAGAATACAAAGTAAACCACACTATTACAGAAGAAGAGTAAGATAAAGAAAACAAGCAGGTGCATACCATCATGAAGATGAATATGCCACCTGCTTTTTTATTTCTCTTT
>JAUNBT010000109.1 GCA_030526985.1 Lachnospiraceae bacterium
TGTTGGTACCTCCCTTTTAAATCCTGCAAAACCATTTATGGAACTCTGGTATCAGGTCGGTAAGGAATTTCCAGACTTCAAGCTGCATCTTATTCCCTATGAAGATGATAAAGGCGGTATTCTGTCTGTAATTCATAATTTGGGGGTAAAGTACGATTTTCTGATTGGTGCCTGTGAATCCAGAAAATGGTTGAAAGAATGCAATATGCTACAACTTGGAGCTTACAAGATGATGTGTGCTGTTTCCAGGGAACACAGACTTGCTTCCAAAGAAGAATTGACGCTATCTGATTTATGCAAAGAAACACTTATGATGGTCGCTAAAGGAGATTCCTATGAAAATGACCGTTTGCGTACGGAACTAATCAATAATTATCCAGATATTAAAATAGAAGATACCGCCCATTTTTATGATATGAACGTCTTTAACCGCTGCGTGGCCAGTCAGAATGTCCTTATTACATTGGAATGCTGGAAAGACGTTCATCCTGCATTGGTTACAATTCCGGTAAAATGGGACTATCAAATTCCTTATGGACTGCTCTATGCCTTAGAACCACACGAATATGTTATAAAATACATTGATTGTGTAAAAAAAATACTTTAAAATAATATGAAAAAAACCCTTGAAAACACTGGATTCTCAAGGGTTTTAGTATTTATTCATTTAATTGTCAAAAATGGATTAATTCCCCATTTGTTTTGCAACTTCCTCTGCAAAATTCTCTTCTTTCTTCTCGATGCCTTCGCCAGTCTCGAAACGAACAAAAGATTTTACTGTAATCTTTGCGTTATTCTCTTTCGCAACCTGCTCTACGTATTTTGCTACGACCTGTTTTCCATCTTCCGCTTTTACGTAAACCTGATCTAATAAACAGATTTCTTTTAATTCTTTGTTGATACGACCCATAACCATACCGTTGATAATCTTATCATTTGCATCCGGTTTCTCATTACGAGCTGCAGCTGCTAAGATTTCTTTTTCTTTCTCGATATAGTCCTGATCTACTTCTGCTCTGCTTGTGTAGAGAGGTTTTAATGCAGCTGCCTGCATAGCAATGTTCTTGCCCATCTCTTTTACAGCATCGTTGATGACATCTGTCTCAACGTCAACTAATACACCAATCTTTCCACCAGCATGGATGTAAGAAGCAACGAATCCGTTCTTCTCTTCTAACTGTGCAAATCTTCTGATGTTCATGTTCTCGCCGATTACTGCAATCTGGGATGCAAGTTCTTCTTTCACAGTCTTAGAAGTATCTAATGCCCAAGGCTCTGCTAAAAATGCATCAATATCTGTTGCTGTAGTTGTAAGAGCCTGTGCAGCAACCTGTGCTACATAACCCTGGAATTTCTCATTCTTTGCAACAAAGTCTGTCTCAGCGTTAACTTCTACTGCAACTGCTTTTGTTCCATCTTCGTTTACTACTGTTGTTACAAGTCCTTCTGCTGCAATTCTTCCTGCTTTTTTCTGAGCAGTTGCAAGGCCTTTCTCTCTTAAAAATTCTACAGCCTTGTCCATATCTCCTTCTGTTGCTGTCAGGGCCTTCTTACAGTCCATCATTCCAGCGCCAGTCATCTCTCTTAATTCTTTTACCATCTTTGCTGTGATAGCCATTGTCATTCTCCTCCATTAAGAATAGATTGTCATTATAGTATTACATACAGAGAGAATATTCTCTCCCATGGTATCAAATTACTCAGCGTCTTCTTCTGCCGCTTCAACCTCTGCTGCCTCAGCGTCCATACCCTGATTTGCTTCGATAACAGCATCTGCCATCTTGGAAACGATTAATTTTACTGCACGGATTGCATCGTCATTTCCTGGAATAACATAATCTAATTCTTCTGGATCACAGTTTGTATCTGCAATTCCTACTAACGGAATACCTAATGTATGAGCTTCCTGTACACAGATTCTCTCTTTGCGTGGGTCTACGATGAAGATCATGTCAGGAACTTCTTTCATCTCTTTGATTCCGCCTAAGTTCTTCTCTAATTTTTCCTGCTGTTTCTTTAATGCGATAACTTCTTTCTTAGGAAGTACTTCAAATGTTCCATCTGCTTCCATCTCTTCAATCTTCTTTAACTGCTCAATTCTCTTCTGAATTGTCTTGAAGTTTGTCATCATTCCACCTAACCATCTCTGGTTAACATAGAACATTCCACAACGCTCTGCTTCTGTTTTGATAGCGTCCTGTGCCTGTTTCTTTGTTCCAACGAAAAGGATTGTTCCACCTTCTACTGCTGTGTCAAAGATTGCATTGTAAGCATCGTCAACCATTCCTACAGATTTCTGTAAGTCGATGATGTAGATACCATTACGCTCTGTGTAAATATATGGAGCCATCTTAGGGTTCCATCTTCTTGTCTGATGTCCGAAATGAACACCTGCTTCTAAAAGCTGTTTCATTGAAATTACGCTCATTGTACTATCTCCTTTTTGGTTCATTCTTCCGCCCTCTTCTCACCTTGCGCCGACCAAAAAAATGGCACCTGACACAAAGTCTGAGTGCGTGTGTTATTTTTTACCTGTGCTAGTATAGCATGTTTTCTCCTTTGATGCAAGGACTTTATTGCGATATTTTAAAAATGTTTTACATGATTTTATTGCAATCTTTAAAAAACTATATTACAATCGGTAACGAGGTGAATAAAATTGAATACTATAACTACTGCAGGTGTCAAACCTGCTCCTTTCAGCCGGGATTATTATATTGACAATATTAAAGGTGTCTTTATTTTTTTAGTCGTATTTGGACATTTACTTGACTACCTTGAGGAAGCCGGAATCCCTTTTGCAATCAGCGTGCGGACCTTCATTTACTTTTTCCACATGCCGGGATTTATCTTTATGTCAGGATATCTGGCAAAAAGTTTCAGTATGAAGCGTTTTAAGGGAGAGAAGCTTTTGGGATTTGCCTGGCTTTACCTTCTATTTAAAGACTCTATTGAGCTTTTGCACTACGTTTTTGACCGTCCTTATTTTACAGAAGGGACAGGAAGAATTTCCACTATGACAGGATTAATACTGTTTGCTGTTGTTTTCAGTCTGGCAGTTGCCTGGGCTTACAGCCGGTTTCCACTGTTTCAGTGTGCATTTATCGCTGCTGTTGTAGGTATTTCCTTAATCAAGGTAAATATATTTTATGTAGGAGCTGCTCCCTGGTATCTTATGTCACTGATTCTATGGCATATTGTGATTTACCTGACTCAGCATATGAATCCTAAGTACGTTATGCTTGCTTCCATTTTAATGGCAGCAGTTTTAGATTATCAGGAAGAGATTGGAAAATTTTTAAGTTTATCTCGAACAACTAATTTCCTGCCCTTTTTCCTGCTCGGTTTTTATATGACGCGGGAACAATTTTATAAAATTGTAAACAGTGTGGTTCTACGGATTATACTTCCGGTATTTTTTGTTGTCGTCATGATTCTGGTGCTGAAAAACGGTGTCTATATCCGGGAGAATTTCGGTGTTCTTCTCTATGCCGTCTCTTCTTTTGACGTACTGCCGGACCAGCTTTACACCTACGGTTCTCTGCTCACTTTAGTCTGGCTGGCTGCCGCCACATTATTAATGTTTGCGGTATTTATCCTATGTCCCAGAAAGAAGTCCTATCTTTCTACCATAGGAAAAGCCACCATCAGCATCTATGTGCTCCACAGATTGTTTAAGGATATTCTGTATTATGCCGGCTTTTATGACATTTTAAGCAGCAATCCTTATATTGCAGTGGCTGAAGTGGCTTTTGTTTCTCTTATTCTGGTTTTGATTTTTGGGAATCCGACGATTGCCAATATAATCAATCGGCTTGGAAGTGTAAAAGTAAAATGGGCTTATGTAGACGGGAAGGAGTAATCTTTCCCGTCTCTTTTATTTTCTCTTCCAGGTAGATGGCATGCAAAGGAGCAGAATCGGGAACAGCTCCAGTCGTCCCGCTAACATATCAAAGCTGAGCACCAGTTTGGAAAAATCCGAAAACATCCCAAAATTTTCTGCCGGTCCAACCTTGGAAAGACCAGGTCCGATATTATTTAACGCTGCCGTCACAGCGGTAAAATTCGTAACAAGATCATTTTCATCTAACGTGATTAGTATAAGGGAGAGAATAAATACCAGGATATAAGTACATAAAAAAACGTTGGCGGACCGGAGCACTCCATGCTCGATTTTCTTTCCATCCATTTTAAGGATTTTTACACTTCGTGGATGAACAAGAGAAGCCAGCTCTTTTTTTATTGTTTTTAAATAAATTAAAATTCTGGATACTTTAATTCCGCCTCCCGTACTACCTGCACACGCTCCGATAAACATTAAAAGAACCAACAGGGTTTTGGAAAAGGAAGGCCACAGATCAAAATTCACTGTCGAATATCCGGTTGTTGTCATTACGGAAGCTGCTTGAAAAGCTGCATCTTTTAAATTAATCCACACAGAACCACCCGATGTCCATGTAATATTTATCGTGATCAAAAGTGCCACACTGGCATATAATCCCAGATACCACCTGATTTCCTGAATATGAAAGGCATCTTTTACCTTTCTCATCAGAATAAGAAAATAAAAAGCGAAATTAATACCAAACAATACCATAAATATAGTAATGACAACCTGCTGGTATATCGTATAATCTGCAATGCTGGAATTTAAAATTCCAAATCCGCCGGTTCCCGCCGTACCAAAGGACAAACAAAGTACATCAAACAAAGGCATTTTCCCAATAAGCAAAAGAACCATCTCCAAAAGCGTTAGTCCTGTATAAATCGAATAAAGCATCATCGCAGTCTGCCTCAGTTTTGGCACCAACTTACTCACAGACGGGCCAGGACTTTCTGCTTTCATAAAATGAAGACTTTCTCCCCCTGTCATTGGTAATATGGCAAGGACGAAGACGAGCACACCCATTCCTCCAATCCAATGGGAAAAGCTTCTCCAAAACAGCATACATTTTGAAAGTGCCTCTACATCAGATAGAATACTGGCTCCCGTCGTCGTAAATCCGGAAATAATCTCAAACAATGCATCTATAAAATGAGGAATCTCTCCGCTAATCCAAAAGGGGAGGGCACCAATCAGACTTAAAACAATCCAGCCAAGTGCTACTGTAATATATCCT
Source organism: Lachnospiraceae bacterium (assembly GCA_030526985.1). Lineage (GTDB taxonomy): Bacteria > Bacillota > Clostridia > Lachnospirales > Lachnospiraceae > SIG292. Next base: position 5,121 of record JAUNBT010000109.1, read on the forward strand.
TCTCTGGCATAAAAAGATTTTTTTACCGGCTTTTTTACCGTCATAAGTGCACCAAGCACCACTGCCGCTACTGCACAAATTAAAAAATAGATTCCATTTTCTTCTTTATAGATACAGGCCACAATCACTGGAAGCATTAAAAATACTCCCTCAACCTGTATAATCCAGCCCATGATATAACGTATAATCGAAAAATTCATAGTTTCATTATCTCCTGAATATCATTTAATCCTATATTCGTTGTTACAACAATTACCGAATCTCCTTTTAAGATTACATCCTGACCGGAAGGTGTAATCCGTTCTTCATTTCTGATAATAGCACAGATTAGAAGATTGTCTTTCAACCTTAAATGAGATAATGGAACATTTGTCACCTGAGACTCTTCCTTTACATAAAACTCTAATGCCTCTACTTTATTATGTATCATTTTGTAAACCGCTTCCACATTACTTCCCATTGAATTTTGCATGGAGCGGACGTATCTTATTATATATTCCGCTGTCAGATTCTTCGGGCTGATAATGCTTCCCACTGGAATTTCATTGATTACATCTTCAAATGTTATTTTATTGATTTTTGTAATCAGCTTTGCCTTCGACACTTTATTGGCATAAAGAGACAGCATGATATTTTCCTCGTCAAAATTGGTCAGCGAAATAAATGCATCCATATCTGTGATTCCTTCTTCATTCAGAAGTGTTTCACTGGCAGCATCCCCTTCGATAATCATGGCACCTGGCAAAAGATCACTTAATTCTTCACAGCGGCTATGCTTTTGCTCCATAATCTTTACTCTGATTCGAGAGCGAATCAAACGCTCTGACAAGTAATAGGCGATTCTGCTTCCTCCGGCAATCATTACATTTTTTATAATCTTATTGGCAAAACCAAGTTTAATAAACAGGCTGTTCATCCTCTCCTGGGAAACAATAGCAGATACTTTATCCCCGCCACAAAGAACCGTGCTTCCATCCGGAATCATTACTTTGTCCTTTCTCTCCACAATGCAAATCAGCAAATCGCCACCAAATCGGGAAGAGATTTCACTGATTTTTGTTCCATCCCAAATAGACTCTTTCGGAATCTCAAATTTAATCAGATTTACTTTCCCCTTAGCAAAGGTATCAATCTCCATAGCCGAAGGCACCTGAATCAATCTTGCAATCTCCGCTGCTGCTGCAAGCTCCGGATTAATTACCATGGAAAGACCCAGCTCTTCTTTCAAAAAACCAATCTCCGTATGATATTCCGGATTACGCACTCTTGCAACCGTCTGGCAGTTTCCCGCTTTTTTTGCAATCAGACAGGCTAAAAGATTAATCTCATCCTTATCTGTCACCGCAATCATAAGGTCTGCGTCCTCTACCCCTGCTTCCTGAAGTGTATGGTAGCTTGTTCCATTTCCGACAACACCAATTACATCCAAATTAGTTGAAACCGCCTCGAGCTTATCCGCTCTTACATCAATCACTGAAATATCATGGTTTTCTTCACTTAGTTGTTCCGCAAGAGTGTATCCCACTTTTCCGCACCCTGCAATTATTACTTTCATTTTCCTTTTATCCTCCCGGGTATTTAAAATATATTTAGCAGACTTACTCTTTTGTCATCATCCGGATAATCTCCTCGTTTGTCTCCCGCATTCCCTCTTTTCCCAGTCGGGAAATATTTTGAATGGTCACTTCAATCCCCTTCATAATAATGCCATCGCCACCCATAAATTCCTGTCCATTTTTATACATTTCATAACCTAAAATTCCAGCATCTACTGCAGCTGCAATCTTAGCTGCACAGGATGCTTTTGCTCCGTCACAGACAATACCTGAAACAATAGCAAGTGCATTCACCACCGTATGGGTGATATCTTTATAACCGCCGCCACAAATAAATGCAATTCCTGCTCCTGCCCCCGCCCCGGCACTGACAGCACCACAGTAAGCTGACAGCCGGCCAATTCCAGTTTTTTGATGTATTGTAATCAAATTAGACAAAACCAGTGCCTTATAAAGTTTCTCTTTTGGTACACCGTATTCTCTCGCATAAACGATGACCGGAACCGACGAGGTGATTCCCTGATTCCCGCTTCCAGAATTGATAATCACGGGAAGCTCGCAGCCATTCATTCTGGCATCCGAACCGGCTGCCGCCATCGCTTTTGCCTTATTTGCCACACTGTTTCCAAAACTTTTAAGAAGTACAGTTCCTATATTGGCACCGTAGTCCTTCTCGATTCCTTCCTTTGCAATCTTCATATTATAAGTAATCTGCCGGTCTAAGATTTTCATTACATCTTCCACAACCAGTGACTGGGTAAAATCCCATATATCTGCCACATTTAAAATGCCCCGGTCAGTCAGCCCTTCTTCCGATTCTTCCACAACCGGTTTTTTCAAAAGTTCTTTTCCATTTTTTTCTATTAAAACAACATTCGTGTGATAATTAGCTATCCTTACTTTGACATACTCTTCTCCTCTTTGCAAAGTGATAATAATATCAAAGGTAAGTCCGGACTCCATATGCACAACTTTTATACTGGTATGTTCCAAAAAATCCTTCATCGCCGCTTTCTGCTTCTGATTCACATCTGCAATTACTTCTAACTCTTTATCTGGTCGTCCAGCAACAATCCCCGCTGCCGCTGCCGCCTCGATTCCTTTTAAATGACCTGTATTAGGCACTATCACACTTTTCACATTTTTTATAATGCTGCCGCTTGCCTCCACTAACACCGAGTCTGGCATCTGTCCCATCACTTCCCTTGCCTTTGCCGCAGCATAAGCTAATGCAATCGGTTCTGTGCACCCCATCGCCGGTATGAGTTCTTCCTTTAAAATCTGCACATATGCCTGATACTTTTCGCTTGTCCTCTTCAATTTCTTTCCCTCATTTCTATAGTAAAATAAATAATGTAACTGTTCTGAACCGGTTACAATAAAATAATACTCCACAAAAATGTTGTCGCAAGGGATGCTACCGTGGAAAACACCACACATTTTGTTGCAAAAATGTCATCTCCGTCATATTTGGTTGCAAGAATTGCCGTTGTCGCCCCACAGGGCATTGCAGCAAGCAGCGTAGAAACTCCTGTGATCAAAGGTTCTACCGGAAGCATCCGACAAACAAGATATACCGATAAAGGAATCAGTACCAGTCGAAGTATCGTATAAGAAAACACAGTCTTATCTATCATAGACCGAATATCCACTTCGGAAAGAATCGTACCGATTACAATCATGGAAACAGCAGTACAACAACTACTCAGTGACGAAATTGTCTCTACGACCGGTTCCGGAAGAGAAACCTGAGTCAGCATAATCAAAATACCTATTACCACTGCCACAATACAGGGATGGGTTACTACTTTTTTTACCAGTGTTTTCCGATCCGGTGACTGTGTAAAATAGGAAATTCCCGCCGACCACATCACGATTCTCTGTGGAATCAGATAAACCGAAGCGAGAGAAAGCCCCATGGAACCAAACACGCCCTCTGCAATCGGATTTCCCAAAAAGCCCGCATTGGAACAGATAATTCCATATTGCAGTACCTTTCTTCTGCCCCTTTCCTGTTTTTTATAAAGAACGTTACTTAATATAGTACAAAACACCTGAATCCCGATGGAAATCAGAAAAATTGCCAAAAAATTCAACAGGATTCTTTGATTAAATTCAATTATAAAAGACTTTATTATATTTGCCGGCAGTATAATGTTAATAACTAAATCCGTCAAACATTTTTTTCCTTCTGCTGTTATAATATTTAATTTCCGCAGTACAAGGCCGATGATCATAAGTAGAAACATCATCAGCTGAAGATTTAATAGTTCTCTCATTCTTATGTCCCTTTCCTCTCATACTGAAGACAGTATAACATACCTTTATAAAAAAATCATGCCTTGTGTCTAATTTATCTACGTTATTTTTATATTTCTATCCTTTTCACATTTACTTCAGTTATTGGTCAAAATTTAGTCACATTTTGCCTTTAAACTATAGTCATAGTAATCGAGGGAAACAAATTCCCAAGTTACTATATGAAAACAAGTTTTTTCATTTTTTTCATACACCTGTCGCCCTGCCTTTTGTTTTGTTGTTCGGTTGGGCAGGCGACAGGCTCTCCTCCAAACATTTCCCCTTTTTCACATTTTTTAAATAAAAAACAATAATTCTTTCCTATGTCATTGCGAGAATGTTACAAATGTGTTATACTGTTCATCGTGATTACAAAAGAAAGGACAATGATTATGTTTCATAAATTATTAAGAAAGACGCTGCCCCTTGTTATTGCGGCGGCATTGACAATACATTCTTTTCCTGTATCTGCTGCAGTGGATAACACTCCTGTAAGTCAGATAACCGCAACGGAATCAACGGAAGACACTTCTACTTCATCTGCTACTGCTACGACAATAACAGTGAATACTTCTCTGAAAGCAACCGCTTTTAAAAAAATGTCCACAACGAATTTTATTCAGGCCCTAGGTCCTATCGCTCAAGCCGATTCCAAAGAATCCGGTGTTTTAGCTTCTGTCACTATGGCGCAGGCCATTTTGGAAAGTGGCTGGGGCAAATCCACCTTAGCCCAGAAAGCAAACAATCTTTTTGGTATGAAGACAAGCCTGTCCGGTAATACATGGAAAGGCTCCACCTGGGATCAAACAAGCAAATACAAAAAGAAAACTGCCGAGTATGGGCGTAGTAATCGAAAGTACTACATAACGGCAGCTTTCCGCAAATACACTTCTGTCTCACAGTCCATTGGAGATCACTCCGCATACTTGACCGGTGCCAAAAACGGAAGTTCTTACCGGTATAAAGGATTGACCAGTACAACCAGTTATAAAAAACAGCTTACCATTATCCGAAAGGGTGGGTATGCTACCTCAAACACTTATGTAAAAGATTTGTGTAAGATAATAAAAAAATATAAATTATATGAATGGGATATCTAAGTGGAATGTTAAATAGATTTTTGATCTTCCAATTGTCAAAAAAAGAAGCTACACATGAATGCATGTGATAGCTCTTTTTTTAACTCAATTCAAAACCCAATTTACCTTGTAGGTACAATCCTTAATACCAAACAGATAAATATTGGGATTCACTGATTTTTTGTGATTTTTTTGTTTTGATGTTGTAACGATAGTAAGTGGTAGCGGACGTATTACTATCGTAGATATTGTAATAAATATACTTGCTGTCAAATATTCCAAATGAAAATGCTTTTAATTTCTTAACAATTGTTTTCTTATTGCCGCCAGCCAAATTCACATTGTAAATGTTATATGTACCATTTCCATTGGAGACAGCATAGTAAATACGTTTTCCTACCAGCTGAGAAGTACTGATGCTACTGGCGATTTTTCTTTTTTTTCCGGTTTTGCAGTTATAACTGTAAAGAGCTAAGCCATTTGAAATGCTTACATATTTAAAAACGTATTTACCGTTACAATGCGC
>JAUNBT010000110.1 GCA_030526985.1 Lachnospiraceae bacterium
TAATAGTATCCTTCTAAAAGACCTCGATTCAATGACTTTCCTGTCTGGGCATTCAGCACCGAATCTATCTGAGACAATGTACGGATCATACCATTTTCATCTGTGACGAGACCACCCGCAATTAAGGTATCTTCATTATCCACAGCCGTTCCTGTACCATCCTTCATACGGTACAAATCAAAGGTAATTCCAGAAAGTTTATGTGGTGTCTCTGTATGATTGTCCGTCTTTGTAAACTCCATCTGTCCCAAAATCAGGGTATCTTCCATCTCAAGTTTGCAATAAGAAGTCTTACTTCCAGCAGGTGTATACTTTTGATTCACCTGAGACCAGCTTTCACCTGTTCCCTTCACCTCAACCGTATTATCTGAATTCACACGGAAGATGATATCATTAGCTTTGCTATAACCATACGGTGTCACAGTCTCTGACAGTTTGTAGGTTCCTTCTGGAAGGCGCTTAATTTCCCACAGATTTGTTCCATCCGAAGTCCATGTCAATTCTGTGCCACCTATCGAAACAACATTTCCGTCTGTATCCTGTCTAATTACCGTTCCATTTTCATCTTGAATCTGTAGCTGGGCTCCGCTAACGAAACCACTTGTAAGTCCGTCCGGTAATAATCCCACCTTATTTACATAAAATTGAATCGGATTATTTTTAACAGTGATAGAAATCTCATCCTGATTACTGTTATCGATGGATGCCATGCCATTTCCATTTAGTGTGACATTATGTCCATCTTCTGTTTCCTTTTCAAATGTCAATGTCCCATCATTTTCCACCTTAAAGCGAATTTCATCTGATAATGTCACATAACCGGCTAATGTAGTTGTCTCCTCTAGAATATAGCTCTGTCCTGCTGCCAGGCCTCCAAATGAAGTCTTACTGTCAAAAACATATTTTCCATCCGTCGTAGTAATGGATTCTGTCGTTTTTGTTGTGTTTCCTTCCTTCCATGCATTAGCAAATACACCGGTTATGTCAAATGTTGTTTCCAATGGTCTGCTATCATCGCTGGCAATTTTCTTAAGGGTGACTGAAAGCGGATTATTCTTTGCCTTCAGGGTAAGGCCATCATCTGTGAGTTCTGCAACATTTCCATCTATTGTCCCAACAAACTCGGCACTACCGTCTTCCTTCACCTTAAATTCAATTGATTGATTTGTCTTATATCCAATTGGAGGAGTATTTTCTGTCAATGTATAAGTCTCGCCAATAATGAGACCTAAAATCATCGTTGCTGCAGATGCAGAGTCTGCATCTGACGGATCTGTCGTTAACTTTAATGTCCCCGACTCACCTATTGTAACTGTTTTTGCTTCTGTATTAACAGTACCATTCGAAGCTGCGAACTTTCCTGTCATTGTAAATATCGTCTCTAAGTCCTCTATTAACGAATCATCCTCTGTATTCACGGACCATTTCTGAAGGTTCAATTCAACTGGCGTATCCTTTACCTTTATCCTATTATTTTCCAACGACACATGTTCCTTACCACTCGAAGGAATTAATGTGATTACACCTGTAATTTCATTGATTGTAAAATATACATCTGCCGCTTTTTCATATCCTGGCGCAGGTTTTGTCTCAACAAGGACATAAGTATCTCCCGCAGTCAATTTACAATGTACATTCCAGGAATCTAAGGAGTTGTCAGCATTTTGTTTCAATGGAAGCAGACAGGTCGTGCTGTCTTTTTTCCACTCATCCCCCTCCTGATAAGCCTTATAAATTCCAAATTCTGCACCTTGCACTTTGATACCACTGTTTAAAGCATATTTTTCAATTGTAAAATCAATTGGGGTATTGGTAACAGCACCTGTTCCCTGTTCTATCTTTGTATCCTCTGTATCAATCCATGCAAATGCCTGCTGATCTCTATAAACTTTGAAAGTTTTTACGATTTCACTGTTAAGATATCCTTCAGCAGCTTTTGTTTCTGTCAATCGATAGGTACCCCATGGCAGACCAGATAAAGTCAGGTGTCCATTCGCAGCATTTCTTTCTGTACCTGTAGTATATACTGCTTTTTCCAGAACATTGCTTCCTGTTCCCTCTTTTGTAAGTGCAAAAGTATAGGATTTCCCTGTATACAGACCAGTTCTAGTATTGTCTGCGCTTCCTTCTGTCACTTCGACTTCTACCCAGTCAGACTCCGATTCTGTGCCAATATTTTGCTCCAATTTAAAACGAGTATTATTGATTGCAGTAACACCGTTTGTAGTCTCACTGGAGATTTTATACAAATCAACACTTCCGGTAATACGCTCATTATTCAGACCGATTACCTTATTATCATCATCTTTTGCCAAAAGATTATTCCCATTTAAAACTGAGAGAGTAAAACCATTCTCTGTTTTTCCAATATAGTTCTCCTCTAGCGAAAGTGTTTGTTCATAAGCTGCATCTGTTACAACAAAATGGCACAAAAAATTCTTTGAGGAATCATCTGACAACTGATACCCTGTCGGTGCTTTCACTTCCTTTAAGGTATAAATACCTTTCTTTAATATTGTAAATGATAATTTTCCATCGCTATTTGTAATAAGATTTCCCGTTGTGCTTCTATCCTTCACGAAGTCACTGTCATTTGTGATATCTTGTTCTGCACCACTGCTGACTGCCTTATAATACAGTTTGAATTCTGCTCCATCAAGAGACAGCCTGCTGTCATAATATTTTGCAAGTTCAACATTCGCTGTGAATTGCAAGTTCACTGCGGGCTTATCACTGTCATTTACTTCTATTGGGCTGGTACCTTTTAATTGTTTCCAACTTCCGTTACTGGTTGTAGGAATCTCCTTGGCCTTATCTAAAGTAGTAATGCCACTTTCTGCTGTATAACTGTCTGCTTTTATTTCAAATGTCACAGGTTCTGTATTGATTACGCACTCATTTACTGTACTTGTCTCTACAAAATAATATTTTCCGACTGGAAGCCCCTCTCTCACTTTGCGTAAGACTCCTGTAATTGGATCTGTCCACTTTGCCTCGCTCGGTGCTGCCGAAGTATCCACAATTCCTTTCGAATCCGAAGTGATTTCGCACAATTTCATGTCCTTATCCACAGCAGGATTGTCACCAGACTGCTGATACAATGCAAACGTTACCCCCGGAAGTTTTTCGCTCTTCCAATTTTCTTTTACAAATTTTAGATGATTTAATATAAGTACATTTGCAAAATTAACTACCTCTGTATGATCTGTATTAAAGCTCTGATCCCAGTCTGTATTATTCACAAAATTGACTGTACCATCTTTTTGAACGGTAAAGCTTAATGTTTTTGTTCTTTCCTGGTAGCTGTTTCCTGCCGCTCCTGTCTCAGAAAGTACATAAGTTTTTCCCTCAAACAATCCTTTGATTGTAAAAGAAGCAGGCTCTTTTTTCTCGGTATCAGATTTATTTGTTCCATCATAAGACCATACTACCTTATTGCTAACACTCTCCTTTAATTCTAGTTTGAGGTTTCCTTTTAAAAGTTCCTCCCCGTACTGATTCATCTTATGAATCGTGATTTCGATTGGAGAGTCGCTAACAACTACATTGGAGCCTTTACTGTAGGTTTGTTTATTTCCATTTTGCGTAAGTTTGCAGGTTCCATCTTCACTTACTTGAAGCGTAACATCGCTGGTTACCTCATATGTATCCGGAGCTGTAATCTCTTTTAAAATATATGTTCCCGGGAGAAGCTCATAAACTCCTGCGCTGGTCTCAGACAGATAATCATAACCCTGACTATTCTTCCCTGTAAAGGTCAGGCTGCCAGAGTCCCCATTTATCTTATTTCGAATTACATCAGATTTTGTAATCTTGTAAGTTCCTGTAGTTTCTACTTCTTCCATTGTCGCAACAAGAGTGCTTCCACTATAGAGAGCAAACTGGGCACCGGATAATTTGTCCCCTGCCTCATCTGCATTTCTCTTTTCCAGGATAATTGGATATCTATTTCTTAAATTGATCCATCCTGAATCTACAAAGGATTCTTCGGATTCGTTTGTCACATCTACCACTTCAATTGAAACATTGTCCATAGCCGAAGCAGTAAGCTTTGCCCACCATTTTTTTGCGTTCTTTGTGATGGTAAAAGTTTCGCTCTTTTGATCTGAGGCCTCTGAACCTTTTTCTTCTATAATAGTATGGCCGCTTGATGCTTGTACCTCTTGGACTGCATAACTGCTTCCTACAAAAAGATGCTTTGACCCACTTGCTCTCCAACTGCTTCCCGATTTTACGTAATTTTGATAGCTTCCATCACTATTTACCGGTATTCGTCCATTTGCATCTGTTCTTACTGTCAGATAAGGTGTGGTCACCTCATCTTTATAAATGGAGAAATAGGCATTTGAAAGAACAATGCTGCTATCATTTGCCTTTTTAGTTTCTACATAATTTCCATTCTCAATATCTGCACTGACTTTTTTCAAATCTATGGTTCCATAATCCAGATTATTCACTGCTGTTCCTGCATTTCCCGACGCAGCCGTAAAATTCTTCTGCACTATCCCCGTCGGAAGGTCACTGGCTTGAAAAGACACTTTTCCATTTTCCCAAATTGCAACATAGAGAATCACTTTATCCGTTTCTGCATTTTGCAGTCTGATATCCGTATCATTAATCTCTCCATCTCTTCCTACAATCTCTTCCAGTTTATAGACACCATAGGGAAGTGAAATGGTCAATTTCCCATTTTCATCTGTCTTAACAGTTGTTTGATCCTCATTATATGCCGGAGTATATTTCTTCCACTCATATTTTTCAGAAGTACCTGTCACATCACTCTTTTCGTAAAATGTCATTCCAGTACCATCTGCTGCGATTTCAGTTGCCTTATCATTGTATCGGGAAATGTCAAACTTTACACCACTTAGCAAATTACCATCCTGATCTTTTTTTGTAATAGCTGCAGTTGCTTTTATCAAAGCATTCTCAGCAATGCTGTTCGTTGCAGAATTTGCATCTTCTTTTTTTACTGGTACGGTATAGGCAAATCCATTTGGAAGTCCCTCTTCCTTTGCATCTTCATTTGCATAAGTAAAGGCAGTCTGCAGTTGTGCTTTTGTAATTTCCACCGGAACAAAGGAATTGACATAACCCGTCGCAGAAGATATCTCCTTCAACCAATATTGTCCATACTCTACATTTTCAAATGTAACAGTACCATTTTCCTGACTTTGCACTTTATAGACCGGTTGGGTATCCTCTTGGTTTCGATACAGGCCAAAGGCAGCACCGGAAAGTGATTTCTCATGATAGGCATCCTTTAATTTCTCAAGATCTGTTGTTCCCTGTTTTGTAAAAGATATGGTTCCTTCCATCGGTTTATTATCGATTCCGTAAGGTTCCTCCATGGCCGTCTTATCATTTTCAGATGCAAGCATGATTTTTTCAACGTCGGTTTTAGGGGTTCCATCCTCTAAAGTAATCGTCACTTTGTATTTATACTCAGATGGTTCATATCCGGGTTTTTGAGTTTCTGTAATCTCATATACACCTATTGGAAGATCCGTAAATGTTAAGGTTCCATCCTCATCTGTCTTTTTTGTCTGAATAAAGTTGTTTGCTGCTTCTGCTACCGAAATAGCCGCATCTGTTGTTCCTGCTAAAGTAAATGTCACGTCAGACAGCTTTTCTGTATAAAATTCTGTCACGCCTTCCGGCTTATCTTCGTAAAGAGCCTGTTTTGATAAGGTCAGACTTGTCGTTGGTGATGTATTTAAAATCTTATTTTCATCTACTGTCAGCAAATCATCGCCATTACTATCCGTCAATTTATAGCTATAGGTCGGGGCCGCATTGCCCGACTGACTATAGGAAACTTCCAGTTTCAGTTTTCCGCCTGAAAGATATCCCTCGCCTGCTTTCGTCTCTTCAATTGTGTAGGTCCCGGCATCCAGGCGCTCCAATGTGAATTGTCCATTTTCATCACAAGTGACAATTTTAGATACCAATTTGTCATCATCCGGTGTAATCTTTAAAAAAACAGTTTCTTTGCCGGCCGCTGCTTTTTGCGTAATGATTTCTTTGGAATCCGCAGATGCCAAATTACCATATACCAGATTCTCTTTCTCTAAAATGAAAGCGCTTTTTCTTTCATTTTCTGGTGTATTATCAATTTCTTTTTCACAATAAGCACTCGTGCCATTCATTCCACTCTGCGCTTCCACCTTCTCATTTTCATTTTCCGGCGATTGAACATAGACAGTATCCGTACCAACAAAATGAATATATATCGGAGTTTCATCGAGCTTATAGCCACTCGGTGCTTCCACCTCTTTTAATACATAAATTAAGTTTTTTCCATCATATTTTTTTGACAGATTCATAAAATAAGCAATTCCATCTGCCGATGTAGTCTGGTTTTTGCTGTAGCGCGCAACCGGATTTTCCATTAATTGATATGGATTTTCTTCCGTTCCCTTTCCAGACTGAACCTGATATGCCTCTAAAGCATATTGAGCTCCACCGAGATAATAATATTTTCCCTCATCTATATTACTATTACTGCTGTATTTTGTGACTTTAATCCTTGGTTTGGGAGAACTCGTTGCCCATGATATATAATTAAATTCAGCGGTATATCCGCCTTCACTCTCATTGGACTCCTCAACTACCTTATCTACCTTCCGTAATTCTGCTTTATTCGTTATGTCTCCTAACCCTGCCTTCGTATCTACATCTGTCACGAACTGAATCTTATAAGCTGCTGTACGATATCCAGAATCTTCCGGAATCGTAAAAGTAAAGCTATCTACAGAAGAATCCGAATTTTCCTCTATCTGCTTGTCAAGCTGATAGGCCAGATTATCAATATAGATTCCTGACTTCTCTCCGTCTGTTATTCCAGCCACTAATTCTTCTGAATCATCTATTTTATATACTCTAAGATTCTTTATTGCTGCGCCATCCGCCTCACTTCTAGACAGAGACAGCTGTTCATCTAACTGATCGCTGATTATAAATCCACCCAGATCAAGATGGGATTCGTTCAACAGAATCGTCCAGGTAATTGTTCCAGAATCTTTATCATAAGTTCCTGTTTTTGTAAACTCATTTTTTGTTATTGTGTGTATTGCCGTATCACTGATATCAATCTGTTGATTGTACTCTGAATTTAATGTTGACTCTACCGTACCGGTTAATTTTACATTATTAATCAAATCTACAGAGCTGACTTTTCCATTTTCTTTCTTTTGCTCTATTGTAGCATCTAAAGTGACATCTTCAGAAGCCGTATTTAAAAGTGCGGCTCTTTTCACTTCCTCATCCGTAAATTTTCCTTCAAATTCAACTGTGTAGGCGTGTGATATGTCTCCGAATGAAAAAATCGGATTCGCTTTATCGCTTATATCAAGTCCAACTGTTTTTCCATCTGAAAATGTAATCGTGCTGCCATCTTCACTTACACTGCCTGTTTCTCCTGTCACATTATCTATGATAGAAATCAGTTTATTAAATTCATTTCCCTGGGGCAACATATCAGACAATTTCGCATTCTTTATGTCAACCTGACTTTTGTTCAAGTTCACTTTCCATGTCATCGTGCTATCTTTGTCATTATAGGAACCGACAGCCGTTTTTTCCAATAACTCATTTTTTATCGTATTTGTATCAGAAATCTGGGCATTTACCTCTACTTCGCCTGTACCAACCTCTGCTGCAATCTGTGCTTTATTTTCAATTGTCGTATTCGTTGTCTCAGAAGATAGAACGGAAGGGTCTGTAAACTTTGATGAAAACCATAGTGTGTAACGATCATTTTTTGACAAATCACCAAGATGGATTTCAATGATTACCTCGTCTCCCTTTTCTGTCTCCGTATAATAAGGCGTTTCCTGATTATCCCCAGATACATCCTTTTTATCCAACGTATAAACTTCTCCTGCTGTCAATGTTCCATCTGAAACTGTTGACTTTCGATATTGTATCGCAGTTGGAGCATTCTGTTCTTTTTTGTCGAACACATCGGTAATTATTGTATTCTTCATGGGCACACCACTGGGGTTTATGTCCATTTTCCAGGACATGACATGTGTCGTCTCATCATATCCCGTTCCTGTTTTTGTTCCCAGATGGCTTGTTGGTATTACTTCCTTGTCCAAACTAATAATATCATTTACTCTTTCACCCGGACCGGTACCCGTTGTATTTTCCCACAGCAACACTGCATCATTGGTAAGATTCAGTGTTTTATCGTTCGCAAGCATCTGGTTGACATACTCATCTTTTGTTAAATTACCAAAGTTCAATGTCGTATCATATTTTACCCTTGTTTTTACCGTATCTGTTTTTCCACAGTAATTGTTATAAGGAATAATCATTACTGTATATTCTAACCCATCCGCTGTATAAGTATAATAAACAAGCTTTCCAGAAGCCTGATCTGCAATCTGGGACATCTTTTCAACTGTGAGTTCATTCATAGGAACCTTTAAATCATCTAAGAGTTGATCTGTTACATCTGATATGTTACCTTCAGCCGTGCTATATGTCGTGGAACCAACGACAATTCCTTTATCAAAATCATAGTTGTGCACACTTGAACATAGGGAATCCGCAAGATATGCCTTTTTCAAATATGGGAAAAAGGTATTTGTCGTAATCGTCCAGCTATAGCGTGTACCATCCAAACTAGATTGTTGTCCTTCTTTTTTCGTATGGACACTATTCATAGTTGTATTAATTTTCTCCGATTGATACGCTTTCTCTTCCGCCCCTTCTCCATCTGCTTTTAAGACTGCCTGATCTGTAAAAGTATATTTGTTCAGTCTCCCAGCCAAATATTCCTCATATCCCACATTATTTAGCGTCATTTCCAGTGTAATCTCTGCTTTTATCACTTTATTCGTGGCTTCGGCTTCCTCTTCCATGTTCAGGGAAGGAATTTTATAGCGCAGATAAGTCGTATTACTTTCTGTTTCAAGCCAGTAATACTCCTCTGCATTTTCCATTTCTTCTGCATCTGTTCGGCTTTCTGCCTTTTTTAAAGTGTAATTTGTGGATGCATTATTCTCATCGTATAATGTCAGCTTTACACTGTATGCTTCCAAATAATGTGACATCTGTTCTTCGACAATCATGCCGTTTAATAAATGGTCAGCATCCCCTTCTGCCGTTATTGTATAAGGTCCAAATTTTACTCCATCCGCATTTACCGGGCCTTCTTTTTCGATGGAATAATATTCCTTGGTTTCTTCCTCATCCCCACCAGTTTCCTCTTTAACAGATTCTAATGTCAATGCTCCGTTGGAAGGTACCACAATAACGGTGTCATCCCCTTCTACTCCTTCATCTAAAAGAAGTTCCAGGCTGAAACCACCGGACACACCATTTCGATTATATATTTTTTTATCAAAGGTAACGGTAAGAGTACCATTTTCAAATATGTAAGTGCCCAGAGTCTCTTCTCCCTGCTGCATATTTCCCGATATACTATCGGCATCAGAAAAATATTGACTTAAATCATATTTCCATACAACAGAAGGCAATTGCTGCTCTGTTGTTTCCTGTAAAAATTTTTCTATTTCTTCATCTGATCCTGCTATAGGATATCCACTGATTCCCTGTGCGGATTCTAATCCTGCCTCTAAAAAATCATCATCTATAGATAAGGTATATTTTAATGCTACATTTCTGTCAGCCCCTGTTGAATCATTACTATATCCGCCTTCTTTATTAAATACTTCAATCAGAACACTGCTTACCCCACTTGAAAGATCATTGATAAGATAGTCTTTTTTTGAAGTAGACACATAGTCCTTTGCTTTCGTTAAATTAAAAGTAGCGGCTGCATTTCTAAAAAAAGACATAATACTTTCAAATACCGATGTCGTATCATCTGTACCTGTTTCTTCTGTTGTCGATGCGCCAGATTGAGTTGTACTAATTTCCTCAGTTGCTGTTGTCTCTTCTGCACTGTTTTCGGGCGTAGTTGTAGTATCATTTTCAGAAGCAGTCGAAGCCTCTTCCTCTGTATCTTCTAAAACTTTCTTTTCTTTTTTTCCAGGAAGCTTAATTTTTCCGGTTTTATTTTGCTGAAGTGTAAGGCTGATTACTGGTTCTTCTTTTTCCCACGACGCTTCCGAAGGAGTAAAAGTAAGAGGAATTTTTGCTATGAAAGCTTCCTGTTCCTCCACTTTGTCAGAAAAAGTAATTGTGAGCTTTTGGTTTTTGATTTGATAGGTTCCGATTTTGTCTTTTCGCTCATCGCCTTTATAAATATAGAAAGTCTTTTCTTTGTCTGTCTTGTCTGCCTGCCATAACTCTGATTCAAAAGAATACGTAAGCGTATCTCCTTCGATTAGACTATTGTCACTTTTTTGAACAACAATCTGTAACATAAATCCACCATCTGCTAAATCTTCGGCTTGTGTATAATCCAGAAGCAAGGATTGATTCTCTGTCTTGATTTCTATTTTTTCCTCTTTGCTGTTATGATACCATCCATCTGAAAAATAGGTCTCTATATTCTTGGATTCATTTTGATTTTTGGCTTTTCGTTTGGTCGATTCTAGATCATCCTTCGAGGAATCTTCAGTTGATGTTTCCTCTGCCTT
>JAUNBT010000481.1 GCA_030526985.1 Lachnospiraceae bacterium
ATTATATGAAAGGTTGGTGATACGGATGTTCCTTAAGAAAACACGCAATTCAAAAGGTAGAACCTATTTAGCGATTGTTGATGGCTACTACGATAAAAAAACTAAGAAATCCAAGCATAAAGTTGTTGAGTCTTTAGGCTATTTAGATGACCTTGAAAAAACATATGAAGACCCCATTGCTTTCTTCACTCAGCGAGCCGAACAGCTTACGAATCAAAAGAAGGAGCAACAATCTCCCATTAACCTTACCTTTTATGATTCCGACAAGCTTTCCGTTGGAGATAACCTTAGAAAAAATTTTGGTCATGCTGCCCTTAGTAAAATCTATCATGAACTTGAAATTCACACATTTTTTATTAATCGGCAACGACATTCCAGGGAAGAATATGACGCAAATACAATTATGAAAATGTTGGTTTATTCAAGGCTTCTTGCTCCTGCTTCAAAGAAAGCTTCTTTTGATAACCGCGAGATGTTCTTCGAAAAAACCAATTATTCTCTTGATGATGTATATCGTTGCCTTACTTTTTTAGATAAACAGAAAGACAAGCTCCAGACCTGGATCAATGAAAAGATAAAAGCTCATTATGGACGTGACACCGGCATTATTTATTATGATGTGACGAATTACTATTTTGAATCGGATAACAACAATGATTTCACCTGCAAGGGCGTATCAAAAGAGCATCGTCCCAACCCCATAGTTCAGATGGGACTTTTTATGGACAACAACGGTATCCCGATCACTTATGAACTGTTCCCCGGCAATACAAACGACTGTCTGACTTATCGACCGGGCTTCGGAAGGATCAAGAAAGAATTTAATCCGGGCAGGGTAATCAGTGTTGCGGATAAAGGCATGACTACAGGTGATAACATTTGGTACACCTTAAATACTCCTGATGAAGACGGCTATGTTTTCAGCATGTCCGTACGCGGTGCGGATAAAGAAATGAAAAGCTATGTTTTAAAGGATGAAGGATATGAATGGTCTGGCGACGAATACAAGTGCAAATCCCGCAGATTTCCAAGAACCATTCAGGTAACCTCCCAGACTGGCAGGAAGATTCGTAAGACGGTTCATGAAAAGCAGGTTGTTTTCTGGAGTGAAAAATATGCTAAAAAGGCCAGAGCGGATCGTGCTGCTGCAATTTTAAAAGCACAGGACCTTGCAACGCATCCCGGACATTACAACAGAGCGACTTCATATGGCGCTGCAAAGTATATCAAAAAGCTGGATTATGACAAAGAAACCGGTGAAATTTTAACCACTTCATCCATTCTGGAGCTTGACGAAGAAAAACTAAAAGCAGAAGAGGCTCTCGATGGTTATTATGTGCTTTTGACAAGTGAGATGGATAAAACAGATGGAGAAATCATTGATATTTACAGAGGTCTATGGAGAATTGAGGAATCTTTCAAAGTTACAAAAAGTGAACTGGAAGCAAGACCGGTTTTTGTTTGGACAAAGGAACATATTGAAGCCCACTTTCTTATATGCTTCGTTGCATTGACCGTAGCAAGAATCCTTGAGCTAAAATCAGGAAGAAAATACAGTATTGGAAAACTCCTTGAATCTCTTGGGAATTCAACCTGCAGCTTGCTGCAACAGAACTATTATACTTTTGATTATTTTGATGAAGTTCTAAGGGATATTGGGGATATCATGAATATTGATTTTTCAAAGCGAATACGAACTTTGGGAGAAATTAAAAAAATTTTAGCCGACACAAAAAAGTAGATAATATACCATGAAAACACGACAAAATGACAAACCCGCTAGTCCTTGCAATTACAAGGATTAACGGGCGTGTTTTTTTTTTTTTTCTTCAA
>JAUNBT010000482.1 GCA_030526985.1 Lachnospiraceae bacterium
CTATAATTATGTGGAAAGGTTGGGAAGTCTAACAAAGGATATTATAGATGAAAATAAACTAAAAGATTTTATTACCTCAAATAAAATGCGTAATTTGATTATAGACAAAAGACTTTTGAAACAAAGCAGAAGAAGACAATATTTTAATTATTTTTGCATATTGCTTGATACTTATTGCAAGGTGGAAAAGAAAAATGATGATTCGAATAATGTGAAAAAGATGTTGATAAATGAATTGAGACGAATTAGAAGTAAGGCAATTGAAGGAATAAAGGCAGAAGAAAGAACAAGAATAAAAGATAAAGCGATTCTTTTGCTAGGTGCATGTACGCCAGAAGGGTATAGGCTATTGCTAAAAATGAAAAATGTTACAAAATTGATAGAAAGGTTGAAATTAAAAATGGAAAGTATATAATCGCATGTATAAAGTAAAAGGAGGAAACAATAATGTTGAAAGAATGGAAAACAGCAGAATTAGATGTTTTAGATGTACAAGAAACAGCAAACGGTGCGGCTCCAAGTGATGATTTTGATGACGTTTGGGTAGAAATTAATGGAAAATGGTACAGACCAGGTAATAATGATACTGCATCAGCTTAGATTTTTAAGAACAATATTGAAAAAGGGAGAAATATAAAATGAAAAAATGGAATACTCCAGAATTGAAAGTGCTTGATATGTCTGAAACAGCAAATGGCCAGGCTCCAGATCCTAATTTCGATGATGTTTGGGTAGAAATTGATGGGAAATGGTATAGACCAGGAAATGGTACACCATCATCAATTAATGAGTAAAACTTATTATTTTGATTTTAGAAAAAGATATTTTGAAATGGCTGATGTCATAAATGACATGAGTCATTTTCTATTTATTAGATACTTATAAAGGAAAAAGGGAAAATGTTTTCATATAAAATATATGGTTTAAATATAAAATCAGAAATTGAGCTACCCTCAGCCTTGGAGATACATAGCGAATCATTACAGGCTGACGCATATATCAAGGTGAAAGATTATACGGAAAGATACCAAATGGCAGAGTATAATTTACAGATATTATCTGAGAATAACAGCGAAGGATATACCAATATACGAGAGAAGACAGAGGATGGTGAACTCCATCATATTCTTAAGGTAGGAACATTTTGTGTGACGAATGGCATATTAATTGAGTGCATGAAGTGCGAAGGTGTAGATATTTATCAATTTGAACAGTGGCTGTTGAATCTGGCGGTAGGCATTCTAATGGTACAAAGAGAACGGATTGTGCTTCATGCCAGTGGAATAAAGTATGGGGATAATCTAATTGCGATTAGTGGTGAAAGTGGAAGTGGGAAATCCACATTGGCAGACAGTTTGCTGAAAAGAAAAGGGTTTTCCTTTGCATCGGATGATTCCATTGCGTTAGAATTATTACAAGATACGGTATATGCTTGGGGGGCTTATCCCTTAAGAAGATTATGTGAAGATGCAGTGGAGTATGGAGAGTATAGGAAAGAAGATTTGATTTTTATTCCTGATGGAGAGAGATTGAAGTATGGAATGTCAATGAAATCATGTTTTCCAGAAGATGCGATTCCATTCAGCACGCTTATTATTCTGCAGGTTGGAGAGATAAGTCATGTTCTTTATGAAGAAGTAACAGGGAGTCAGAAGCTTAAAGGACTTCTAGAATGTCTTTATAAGGTGGATTCCTATAAAGAAAAGGGGTTGACGCCCAAATTACTTACGGAATGCCTACAGATTGCATCAAAGATAAAAGTGTTTCGTATGACTCGTCCAAGTACAGGGATGACAACAGAAGAACAAATAGAAAAAATCCATGAGATTCTT
>JAUNBT010000111.1:0-7642 GCA_030526985.1 Lachnospiraceae bacterium
AGAGAAATAAATCTCTGTCCTACCATACCAGTACCACCAAGGATACCTACCTTTAATTTCTTATCCATATCAAATGTCTCCTTTTTTCTCATAAGTCCTAACCATTGTATCAATGAAAATGAAGGAAGTCAATAGAATTCCTGCACTTTTAGGCATTCTTATAAATCTTCTCCTGTGAAGCACTCCTCGATTGCTCCACCTGGTGCAACCATAGGCCAGACTTTCTCATCCCGATCAATCATACAGTCGATTACAAATGGGCGATTGATCTTTTGAGCATATCGAAATGCTTCTTCAAATTCTTCAATTGTAGTTACTCTTCGCCCTTCTGCCCCAAGACCTTCTGCAACTTTTACAAAATCAACTCCATCCTGAAGTGTTGTATAGGAATATCTTTCTTCATAAAAGAGGGTCTGCCATTGTCTAACCATTCCAAGAACATGATTATTGATTACCACCTGAATCACTGGAATCTGATATCGGGCAGCAGTGGCAATCTCGTTAATATTCATACGGAAACAGCCATCTCCGGCTACATTTACAACTGTCTTATCCGGTTTTCCCATCTTTGCTCCAAGAGCTGCGCCAAGTCCATAGCCCATAGTTCCAAGACCACCGGAGCTTAGGAAAGTTCTCGGTTCTTTAAATTTGTAATACTGGGCCGTCCACATCTGGTGCTGTCCGACTTCGGTAACGATCACAGCATCCCCTTTTGTAAGCTCGTACATTTTCTCAATGACGCCAGGGCCTGTCATCTTATCTTTATCATAAGTCAATGGATATTTTTCCTTTAAATCTTCAACTTCCTGGAGCCATTCTGCATGTTCCTGCTGTTTTAAACGTTTGTTCAAAATGGTAAGAACCGCTTTGATATCCCCTATGACCTGCGCATCTGCTTTTACATTTTTATTAATCTCAGCTGGATCCACATCAATATGAAGAATTGTCGCATTCCTTGCAAATGTCTTTACACTTCCTGTTACACGGTCACTGAATCTGGCTCCAAGGGTAATCAAAAGATCACAATTGGAGATTCCTAAGTTGGAAGCTTTTGTGCCATGCATCCCAACCATACCTGTGTAACGGGGATCCGTTCCGTCAAACGCACCTTTTCCCATCAAAGTATCTGCAACCGGAGCATGTACTTTATCCACAAATTCATGGATTTCTTCCTTTGCATCAGCTGAAACACAACCGCCGCCAAGAAAAATATAAGGTCTCTTTGCTCCTTCTATCATTTCAACTGCTCTTCTAATATCTTTCTCCTGAATCAAATGGGCCAGTGGATAAACCTTAGGTGCCGGGGCAGGAACATAAGTGCAAAGATTTGATGTAACATCTTTCGTGATATCTACAATCACAGGACCTTTTCTTCCCGTTCTGGCAATTTCAAAAGCTCTTCTGATTGTTTCTGCTAAATCTTCTATCTCTTTTACAATAAATCCGTGTTTTGTAATTGGCATTGTAATACCAGTTATATCCACTTCCTGAAAACTATCCTTTCCAAGAAGCGGTTTTCCCACATTACAAGTAATTGCCACAACCGGAATGGAATCCATATAGGCTGTTGCAATTCCAGTTACCAGATTTGTTGCTCCGGGACCGGAGGTTGCAAAACAGACTCCAACCTTTCCTGTTGCCCTTGCATAACCGTCTGCTGCATGAGCAGCCCCCTGCTCATGGGAAGTCAGAATATGGGTAATCTCGCTGCCACGTTTATATAATTCGTCATACACATTAAGAATCGTTCCGCCCGGGTAACCGAAAACGGTATCTACCCCCTGTTCTTTTAAACATTCCAGAATAATCTGGGCACCGTTCAACATCTTTGGTTTCATGAAAATACCTCTTTCCTGCTATTTTAAAGTTCTAAGATAGCACCCCGGTTGCCGGAAGTAACCATAGAAGCATATCGGGAAACATATCCTTCCGTAATCTCTGGTGTTCTCGGTTTCCATTGTGCCTTTCTTTTTGTCAATTCTTCGTCTGATAAAGCTACATTTAAACTATTATTTTCGATATCAATCTGTATTGTATCGCCTTCTTCAATCAAGGCAATCGGTCCACCAACAGCTGCTTCCGGTGAAACATGTCCAATGGAGGCACCTCTTGAAGCACCGGAAAAACGTCCATCCGTAATCAGTGCAACAGTAGAACCTAATCCCATTCCCATGATTGCTGAAGTCGGATTTAACATCTCTCTCATACCAGGACCGCCTTTCGGTCCCTCATAGCGGATTACAACCACATCTCCTGCCACAATTTTGCCGCCTTTGATTGCCGCAATTGCATCTTCTTCACAGTCAAATACTCTGGCCGGGCCTTCATGTTTCATCATCTCCGGTGCTACTGCAGAACGTTTTACTACGGCAGTATCCGGTGCAAGATTTCCTTTTAAGATGGCGATTCCGCCTGTCTGACTATAAGGATTTTCAATCGGGCGAATGACTTCCGGATCTTTATTGATACAACCCTCGATATTTTCACCGACTGTCTTACCTGATACCGTCATAAGATCTGTATAGAGCAGATTCTTTTTATTCAATTCATTCATCACAGCGTAAACACCGCCTGCCTCATTCAAATCCTCAATATAGGTATGTCCGGCTGGAGCAAGATGACATAAATTAGGAGTTTTTGCACTGATTTCATTTGCAATATTTAAGTCTAATTTTACTTTTGCTTCATGGGCAATAGCAGGAAGATGCAGCATAGAGTTCGTAGAACATCCCAGTGCCATATCTACTGTCATTGCGTTCAAAAATGCCTTCTCAGTCATGATATCTCTCGGTTTAATATCATTCTCTAATAAATACATAATCTGCATTCCAGCTGTTTTTGCTAAACGGATTCTTTCAGAGTAAACAGCAGGAATGGTTCCATTCCCTTTCAATCCCATACCTAAGGCTTCTGTCAGACAGTTCATAGAATTGGCTGTATACATACCAGAACAGGATCCGCAGGTCGGACATGTTTTCTGTTCATACTCTTTTAACTTCTCATCACTGATTTTGCCTGCGGCATGGGCGCCAACTGCCTCAAACATACTAGAAAGGGATGTTTTACATCCATTCACTCTTCCAGCCAGCATAGGACCGCCACTTACAAAAATAGTCGGAATATTTAATCTTGCCGCTGCCATCAAAAGACCAGGTACATTTTTATCACAGTTCGGCACCATAACCAGTGCATCCAATGCATGGGCGGTTGCCATACATTCTGTACTATCCGCAATCAATTCTCTTGTTACAAGAGAATATTTCATTCCTTTATGCCCCATGGCAATACCGTCACAGACAGCAATTGCAGGGAAAACAACTGGTGTACCGCCAGCCATTGCAACACCCAGCTTGACAGCTTCCACGATTTTATCCAGATTCATATGTCCTGGTACAATCTCATTATAAGAGCTTACAATACCAATTAATGGGCGGTTCATCTCTTCTTCTGTAAATCCTAATGCATTAAAAAGGGATCTGTGCGGAGCCTGTGCCGCTCCTTTTGTAACGTTGTCACTTCTCTTCATAATAATCTATCCTTCTTTCTTATAATAATCATCCATTTTTTTCACAAGAGTCATGCTGGTAAAAATCATTTTTCTATCCCCGCATAACCTTAACATTATAGCTGCTGTCGATGCTTATATGCAAGCTGCAATCGCATCGCCCATTTCCTTCGTTCCAATTAATTCTTTGCCTTCTGACATAATATCTCCGGTACGAAGTCCCTGTTTTAACACTTCCTTTACAGCTGCTTCTACTGCATCTGCTTCTTGATCAAGGTCAAAAGAATAGCGAAGCATCATCGCTGCAGATAAGATGGTTGCGATTGGATTTGCTTTGTTCATTCCGGCAATATCAGGTGCAGAACCATGACTAGGTTCGTAAAGGCCGAATTTTCCCTCTCCCATACTTGCGGAAGAAAGCATTCCAATGGAACCTGTCACCATGGAAGCTTCATCGGAAAGGATATCGCCAAACATATTCTCTGTAAGGATTACATCAAACTGTTTTGGATTTCTTACAAGCTGCATAGCACAGTTGTCTACCAGCATATGCTCTAGTGTTACTTCCGGATAATCCTTTGCCACCTCTTCTACCACTTTTCTCCAGAGTCTGGAAGAATCTAATACATTTGCTTTATCCACGCTTGTCACCTTTTTGCGGCGTTTCATCGCTGTCTCAAATCCTTTGATCGTAATTCGGCGAATCTCGTTCTCATCATAAGCCAGGCTGTCATATGCCTTTCTTATTCCATTTTCCGTAACTGTTTTTCTCTCGCCGAAGTAAAGGCCTCCGGTAAGTTCTCTCATTACCATTAAATCAAAACCATCGCCAATAATAGAATCTCTCAAAGGGCATGCCTGCTTTAATTCTTCATAAAGCACTGCCGGACGAAGATTCGCAAATAATCCCAGCCCTTTTCTGATTGCTAAAAGTCCTGCCTCCGGTCTTTTGTCAGCCGGCAGTTTATACCATGGGGAAGTTGTCGTATCTCCTCCGATTGAACCCATTAAAACAGCATCTTTTTCTCTTGCCTTTTTCAATGTGTCATCTGTGAGAGGTACTCCATATTCGTCAATGGATGCACCACCTAATAACAGTTGTTCATAATGAAATACATGCCCAAATTTTTCTGCCACTTTATCAAGTACCTTCATTGCCTCATCTACGATTTCAGGACCAATACAATCCCCTTTAATAATACCTACATTATATTCCATCTTTCATCGCTCCTTACTTTACTTTTTAAACAAAATCTGCTGTTCTCAGTAAAAATCTAAAATTGTACTTATTTTAGCACATTACCGTACATAATTAAAATACATATTATGAATAATTGTTATGACTTATAGTTATACCTGAGCTTTCCGATATTCCATTTCTATCTTTTTAAGCTCTTCTATAGACAAAGGATAATGATACTCGCTCTTAATCCGCTCGATTGTATACCCTCTGCTCAAAAGATGCCGGACTGCGTCTCCGTAAGCAAAGTTTTTTACAAAATTCCCAAGAGCTTCATTAAACACCGAACTCACTTTACTACACCTCCAAGCATTTTCCCTATATTGTAACACTTTCAGAGAAAAAGGGAAAGACAATGATAAAAAAATATGCAAAAAAATGTGCCTCCTGTTTGAAAACACATTTTTTTGCATTATGAATTTTATCACACTTTTAGTTCCATCGGATCAAATTAACTTAGGCATCGATTTATTTTATGTATTTTTTCAGATTAGAAGTTGTATTTGCTTTAAACCGGATTGCTTTTTCCCCTTTATTATCATAGATCATGGACTCGCCTTTTTTTGCAGAAATCACGGTACCCGTTCCCTCTACTCCATTTTTATAATTGTACTGGTAATAAGTTACATTTCCCGATGTATCATATTTTGCTTCATAATAAGTTCCCGTAAGTTTTTTCGCCTTTATCTGAACCATTGTTTTCGTATGGTGCGTATAGAACACAAGCTGTTTTCCTTTTGTAAGGAGTGCAGCTCCTGAACTGGTACAGGTAACGTCACTCACTTTTTTCACCTTACCATTCAGGTACATATATACATTGGCCGAAATGGCAGTATTTTTCAATTCTTTTATAAGAGAACCATCATTACGATAACCGGAAACCAAAAGAGCCGGAATTCCATTTGAAGTAATATCACAAAGGGCAAAATAGTACTTTTTCTTTGAAACATACTTCTTTAAAAATTTCTTATAAGCAGTCATCGCTTTTTTCCTGGAAGCCTTTGAAGCCATAGACTTATTCAAGGTGACAGCTGGAATAGTCTGACTGTCAGTTATTTCGGCTGCCATCACTTTAGAAGGCAGCGAAGAATATGAGATTCGTGACAGCATGGGAGCTGCATTGAAACCACTTATTAAAATAACAAGAGCCATTAGCAGTCCACATAAATTACGGGAAACAAGTGCAGTTAAAACATGAGAATATTTTCTTTTCATAGGGTATTCCTCCTTTAAATTGGGGTTCTCATCCATGTGCATTCTTTATATGTTGATGCAAGGGTCATAAGGTCATGCGTTTCATGCTTGCATGAAAAAGTATGACTTTGGGACCCGCAAAACATGAGAAAGGAGCCATTTTTCGAAGAAAAATGAGCGGATTTCGAATGTTTTCAGGATTTCGAGAGCGTGAAACGCGGAGAAATCCTGATGCATCAAGGGGTCAAATACTTTTGACCCCAACCTCATATATTTCATCTATAAACACTAGCGTCTTCCGATTTTTCGAAATAACTGTGCCATTACATAAACCCATCCCACCACTGCTGCAATAAAGAATCCGTTGATTCCAACTGAAAAAGGCAGGCTGGAAAGAAGAACAAACGCCAAATAATAAATTCCACTCATCACTTTTCCTCCATCTAGTTTAAATCAATCCGGATTGGATCACCGATCGGTACAGACTGAATCTCATCTTCTGAAGGATCTGTAGAATACTTTTCCAACAAAAACTGCAGCGTTATATAATCATAATCCTCACTGTTTTGTTCAAAGGAGGCAGTTGAGTACTCTGCCATACCTTCCGTTGCAGTAAAATCAAAATAAATGGATTCACCTTTGTCACTGACTGCATTGACAGCAAAATTATATCCATATTCCTCATCCAGATTCTTTTTTTCTTCTGTTTGAAAGCTCATCTCCAAAGGACTGATTGTAAAATCCTTTATCTTAACATACATACCATCCGGAGCCTCAATCGTCTTGTTGACTTTAATTGTTCTCGTATTTTTTTCCAACTCACTTGTGTCAACGGTAAAATGAAAATCCCACTTTCCTTTTTCTTCTATCAACTTCATCTCATAGCTTCCATCCGGCTGTAAAATCTCTTTCCCATCTCCATAGCTTAAAGAACGGATTCGGTAATCAATGGTAATTGGATTTTCCTGAACATACTTATCAACCTGTTCAATACTGAGAACGAGTTGTGTATGATACGCATCCCACGCTACTGTCTGGGAGGACCAAAATCCACTGTCCATCCGTTTTCCGTTCATATACAATTCACTTTCTCCTATACTCACCGTCCCATCTTTCTCTGGAATTGGCTCTTCGCTTGTTATGTTAAATGCCATGACCAGATTCCGGGTATTGGCAGTGGCTTCCTCTAAGGACACTTGAAAGCCCTGATTTTGGTAACTTCGGTTTACAACTGTTACATAATCCTTTACTTCCTGCCTTGCTCCAAAATAATAGTAAAGCTGGTTCGTCACACTTTCTACGGCTGCCTGCACTTTATCACTGCTTCCAAAAATGCCGATTAGAAGAAGCAGGATACAAGCACAGGCGGCTTTTGGAAACAATGGAATTCTTCTTTTCTTGATCTTTGCCGCCACATTTTTTTTCATTCTTGCTTTATCAAAATCATTCAGTTCTTCTTTTTCATACGTCTTTACTTCTCCGTCAATCTTATTAAATAATTCATAAAATTCTTTCTGATCCGCCACTTTTTCCACCTACTTTCCTAAATGTCTTGCCCTTAATTTCTTTCTGCCCTTTGAAATCCGGTTATAAATCGCCGACCGTTTCAGTCCCATCTTGTCCGCAATCTGATCCACACTGACGTCTTCAAAGAAATGGAGTTTAAATATCTCCTGATCTTTCGAGGATAGACAGGAAAGCAT
>JAUNBT010000111.1:7652-10459 GCA_030526985.1 Lachnospiraceae bacterium
GTCCAAAGAAGGATACGGCACCGCATACTCATCATCATCGAAAATCTGCTGCACGCTTTGAATCAGATATTTTCTTTTATAATCAATTGCCTTATATCTGGCAACACCGGCAACCCAGTTAGAAAACTCACCCTGTTCCGGATGAAAACTGTCAATATGCTGCCATACTGCCAAAAGTACATCATTGATACACTCTTCTTCGTAATTGGGAAGGGAGGCAAGATTTCTCCTTACCACTGCCTGTATCAGCCACCCGTATTCCTCTATTACAAAATGAAGAGCCTTTTCGTTGCCACAACTTATCTGGGCAACAAAATTATCTTTTGTAATTTTCATTTTCTATGTCCTAGCCCTTTCTCATCCGGTTTATTATGCTTTCTATTTATTATTTCGTAAAAAAGAGCGGAAGTCTATCCATTATTTTATTTTTTTCGAATTCGAATTTATATTACTGAGAACATGAAAAAAGACAGATTTCATACACAACACGAAATCTGTCTTTTTTTTAATCTAAATCATCCCGCAATTTTTCCATGATACTTCCTTTATTTAAAAATCGAAAAATAATAACTGGTACGATGAAACATATTACCGTAATTCCCGCAAATAATATCAAATTAGAAATTATTGGTATCGAATATTTCATTTGATAGGTATTCATACTTTGAAATACAAACCAACTCCCTGGTATACCAATCACCAGCGAAAGAATAATAGAAACAAATGCATATCCAAGTATTCTTATCTGTTTTTCATTGCCAAGCATATCATGATATCGATTCAGTTTGGAATTCACAGACACATTTTTAGAGTCTGCAAAAATGTTTTTTACCGCTTTTTCTGTAGTGATGTCAAAGGCTGTGTCATACTCGACACGCACAAGTTCTATGATTGGATCGGCAACAATCCTTTTAAAGTACTCATCACTTACGATAATCACTGGAGTATAACCACTTGCAAAATAAGAAGGATCAGGAACAATCCCTACAATTTTTATATTTTTTGTCTTCTTGGAATCTCTTAATGAAAAAGAAACTTCTTTTCCAACTGCTTCCTCTGCATGAAGAGTAAGAAATTCCCCAGTTAAGGCAATTTGGCCAGTATGAAATTTTTCAAGCTTT
The DNA here is from genome assembly GCA_030526985.1 of Lachnospiraceae bacterium. Lineage (GTDB taxonomy): Bacteria > Bacillota > Clostridia > Lachnospirales > Lachnospiraceae > SIG292. Next base: position 8,774 of record JAUNBT010000111.1, read on the forward strand.
ATTTTTTCATCTGTATTCTTTAACAAAATCTCCAATTCTGTATCATCAATACCAATCATCTTTGAATCAAAAAATCCATATTGATCTTCCCCCTTTTTATACATTGAAATATCTTTCTCATAATCCCCAGGAGAATATCTTGATTGATATAATTCTTTATAAAATGCTCCAAACACGTTCTCCTGATACGGGACATCTATGTATGTAGAGTAGACCGTTCTTACGTTTTTCACTCCATCCAATTTGATAAGCTTCCTGACATCATCCCCGGTAATTGTATGACTTACATCCTCTGGTATTGTTTCATTCACAAACTCTATATCGTATGAATATATTTGATTCAGTATTGACTTCGAATCATTTTCATGAATCACACTATTCACTATCAGAAAAATCGTGATTGATACAACGAAAGAACTAATTACCAATACTGCTTTTGTCTTATCTCGAAACATATTTCTTGTTGCCATCGATTGAAGAGCATTTTCACTTTTATGATATTTTTTACTCCCTTCTATAAATCGAATAGCTTCGATTGGGGAACAATCTCCTGCTATCTGGGCTGGTTTTCTACTGCTGATACAGATTGTTATTCCTGTAAATATCGTTGCCACAAGAAACAATACGGGATAATAAGAAAAACTAGCTGTGGAAGCCAAGTCTGGATTTTGCATCTGCATAACCGCTCACAAAAATCAAAACCAGCAATCCTGCTAATACAACCACTGTTTTCATAAATCTACGAATACTGTCATAATCTGCACTCAGATATTGCTGATTGGTTAATCCAAACATTTCCCTGATCGAGGTGATTGTCTTCTCACTGTAGAATTTTTGTTTCAGAGTTATCTTTAATGTCCCCTGCGTGAAATCCGTCTGTCTTGCACCTGTAATTTTATAAAACTCATCCGAAACATAGCCTCTGGAATTTCCTGTGAAATCCGTGTAATAACCACTTAACCGAAAAGAATAACTTTCACTAGCAGCATCCGATTGTTCTCCTGTTAGCGGAGTATAGATTGCATCAATGCTCATTCCAATTTCTGGTTCTGAAATCCCCATATCCCTCAAAGCTTCTACCGACAATAATATTTCATCTTCCTGTTTTGGATAATTTCCTGTCAAATGATCCAATGCCGGAAAACACTGCTTATTCCAGCAGGTATCATCTAACCAGAACAATTGTAGTTTTGACAGTTTTTTGTCATCTACAGAATCCAGGATTGCACATTTTACGCATACTCCTGCATATTTCACAACATCCGAATTTCTTGCAATTTCAACCTGTTTCCTCGTTGGCTCTGAAAGTTCAATGTCAAAATCCATTCCGTTCATTTTGATTTGACGCTCTGAAATCATTTGCCAGTATGCAATTCCAATTCCAATGACTGATACGATTAAAAATGTAGTTAAGATTATTGCAAAAATCGTCATTAAATTGCGCTTTAGGTTGGCACAATAGGTTTGCCTCGCAACTCTTCGTACAATCTTCTGATTATCAACCTTTATCATAGCACATTACCTCCACGAATCATTCCGTCTTCGATTCGAATAATACGGTGAGCCATCTGTGCAATTTCATCATTATGTGTAATCATAACAACCGTCTGATGATACTTTTCACTCGTTACTTTAATCAGTCCCAGTACATCCAGACTTGTCTTACTGTCCAAATTCCCTGTCGGT
>JAUNBT010000483.1 GCA_030526985.1 Lachnospiraceae bacterium
TGCAGCCACTTTATTTTGTGCCGATTATTTTGAGTTCTTTTGCTCGTCCGGTGTGCCTAATGTAAAATGCGGCGGCAGACAGGACTTTACCAAACGGTTCATTCATTGTCTTTTCTTTACTTACTGCAGGCTGCACTATGTATATCATTGTTTCCATCGCTTTTTGACTTTGTAGTAGTGCTTTCAAGGTTTTTAAATCTCCGCGCAAAAAAATACTTGTGCTACTGCCTTTTATGCGTGCTTGTATTTTAGCGAGCAAAGCCGTTTTTGACTTAATCCATACTGTACTTTTTACTGCTTGCTGTGCTACTTCATATACATCTTCGACGGAAGAATTATACTGCTTTCCTTTCATCGCTTTACAGTGGTACAATTCAACTTTAATGAATGAGCCGTCTGGTCTGAAAGTTAGAAAATCAGCAATTTCTCCGGTTCCATGATCGAAGAAAATATGAGAATATTGTTCGTCTTGCAGTAGGTGTTGTTTTATGGCCTCCTGGATTGTCACTTTTCCTTTAGGGGCGCCTTCCGCTTCTTTTGTAATGTCAGCATTTGGTTCATCCCAGTCGAATGCAACAACGCGGTTTTGGTCAAAACCTTCAAATGAGATATTCCCTTTAAGTACTTCGTGGCCAGAATACACTGTATCGTCTGCAGCCTTAAATAAGAGAGGGTTCTCCGTAAAATATTCTGCCAGTGTCGTTGCATGAATACCGTCTCGACATAAGAACTGATTCGTTGAAGAAGCATATTCTCCCATAGTATTGCATACAAATCGTTCTGAGACATCGCCAAATATGAAATCAAAGATAACACCACTTCCGTCAGGGGTCACACCAATAACATTCAAATCAGCGTCCGTTAATAAACCTATTCGCTCATCAGTTCCACTAATACGCAAAGATGGTGGAGAAAGAAATGCATTTTCCAGGAAGAAGCAGAATATGATATTGTTACTATATTTGCTTATTCCTGTAGGAATGGGCAACCGATCATAATTTGTGTTTGTTTTTACTTCCAGTTCTCTATTTACAATCTTTTTCCCAAATGTATCACACCAAGAAACATATTCCGGTATAGGCAAATATGAACTGCTCCAAAACTTCGAGCCACTGCTATATCCGATTGTTGCATCTGCTCCATCTTGAGTTACTTTACAAAAAGCATGTCCGGCAGATAGCATCATGCCTGTGGTTTCGTCGATAGAAGCTGCCGTATTAGAGCCTGCGTATATCCTATATGATTCACCAGCTTCTGCATATCTGTTCTGCATTCCAGTATTAAAAAACTCATAATTGGAAAACCCAGCAAGAACTCTGTTCATTTCATTACGCGGAATTTTGGTATGTGCTTCGCAAAAGCTTTCTGCTATTGATTCATATATTATCTCTGTTTTTTGCTGTGAATAGATAAATAGGAGTCCGGTTTCGGTTTGGTAATGAACAATATAAAGATTTACGGCTGTATTAAGGGGCTGATTGCTTTCAAGCCAAAGTGGAGTGTCATTAGTTGTTGCAATACCAATAATTGTATTTGTATCACTGCTCCTATATATGTTTTCTCCAACTGATAATTCTTCTGGGAAGACTCCCTCAAGATTAAAATCGGATACACGATAAACGCGAGCGTGACAGTTGGGTCGAATGTTATGAAGAGATATAGTATCCTGCCCATTCTCTGGTCTGGAAAACTGCTTTATTGCCTCGCTGTTCTCCAAATCACAATTGATTTTTTCTTCTGACATTTCAATAATCATGTCCTGCCAGACCGCATCGCTTGTATATAGTTTCCGATTTTCAATGCGCAATGCCTCATCGTTCA
>JAUNBT010000002.1:0-50211 GCA_030526985.1 Lachnospiraceae bacterium
TACCCAGATTGACATCTGTTTTATAAAAGTGTAAAATAACACTATATTTATCACGAAGCAAAAAGGCAATGGAGCCATCTTAGGTTCCATTGCCTTTTTTTGAACAGTCATCAAAAATATCGAAATGAAAAGCGAGGAGTGAGTCGTTGAAAGAAATATACAGCATCGGTGTGGATATTGGAACCAGTACAACAAATGTAATTCTTAGCAAAATACAGATAGACACAAGGATGGGAACATCACTAATCCCTGTCACTAAGATTGAGAATGCTCAGGTCGTTTATAAAAGTCCAGTGATTTTTACTCCCGTCAGAGAAGATAATCAGATTGATTTCGTTCCAGTGATAGAGCTTGTGAAGCAGGGACTTTTGGAATGTGGAATAAAGAAGGAAGAAATCGAGACAGGAGCAGTGATTATCACAGGAGAGACAGCGAGGAAGGAAAATGCTGCCGGGGTAGGAGAAGAGCTTTCAGAGTATTTAGGCGATTTTGTAGTTGCCTGTGCCGGTCCCTGTCTGGAATCTGTCTTGGCCGGACACGGTTCCGGGGCAAGTCGTATTTCCAAAGAAAAAAGCAAGCGGGTGCTGAATCTTGATATCGGTGGAGGGACGCTGAATGCGGCAGTATTTTACTGTGGCAAGTTAGAGCAGTCTTTTGCGATGGATATTGGGGGACGGTTGGTGAGATTTGATGAAGGCGACAAAATATCTTATTTATCGGAACGAATTTCCTTTTTAATAGAACAGGAAGGTTTGTCTTTGCAGATAGGAAAAGAAGTCAGGTGGCAGGATATTGAGGTCATTTGTGAAAGACTTGCCGAATACTGCGTGGAAGCGAGTGGATTAAAACCGATTTCTGAAAGTGCCAGAAAACTATTATTGTCTGATTATAAAAAACCAGAGAAAATAGATTTGATTACAGTATCCGGCGGAGTCGGTGAGTGCATGAAAGAAAGTGGATTTTATAATGTTGGAAGTGTCAGTAAGATGTGCCGTCTCTATGGAGATATGGGTCCGCTGCTGGCAAAAAAACTAAGCCGTATGCTTTCCTACTATCCTAAGTACTACTATCCTGACGCAGAAGGAATTCGAGCGACTGTGATTGGAGCCGGGAGCCATTCGATGTCTGTAAGCGGTAGTACCATAGGTGTGGATGCCGAGATTCTCCCAGTAAAAAATATTCCTATCATTAAATCCGCATTAAAACCGGAACAGTGGAGCCAGTTGGGAGAGGAGATTGGGCCTAAGTTAAAGCTTTATGGAGAGGATTGGACAGCTCTTGCTCTTTGTGGCGAGGCAAGTCCCGGATATGAGAAACTGAAAATACTGGCAAATCAAATCGGCATTTTGTATCGTGAGAGGAAGCAGCCGGTTATCCTTCTTATTCGGGAGGATTTTGCAAAAGCACTGAGGCAGGTAATCCGCATTCATGAAAAGATATCCCAGCCGGTTCTTTGCTTAGATGGTATCGATACCGCTACGGGAGATTACATTGATATTGGAACTCCAATCGGAAGTGCAGTCCCAGTGGTCGTAAAAACATTGATTTATAAATCTTAACATATAGGAGGAATACATTTTGTTATTAAAGACACATTTATTTGGAAAAACATATGAATTTAAAGATGTAAAAGAAGTTTTAGCGAAGGCAAATGAAGAAAAATCGGGAGATAAGTTAGCGGGTGTTGCAGCGCAGGATGCTTCCGAGAGAGTGGCCGCAAAGGTTGTCCTTTCAGAGCTTACTGTCTCAGATCTTAGAAATCATCCGGTAGTGCCATACGAAGAAGATGAAGTTACAAAAGTGATTCAGGACGGTGTAGACGAAATGCAGTACAGTCAGATAGAGTCTATGACCATCGGTGGACTGCGAGAATTTATCTTAGATTCCGATGCCAGTGAAATCGAGGCCATCAGGGACGGACTGACAGCAGAAGTCATTGCAGGCGTCACAAAGCTTATGAGTAACATGGATCTTGTCATAGCCTCAAAGAAACTGATTGTTCCGGCAACCTGCAATACTACAATCGGACTTCCTGGAACCCTTGCTTCCCGTTTACAGCCTAATCATCCGACAGACAGTGTGGAGGGCGTGATGGCCTCCGTGTGGGAAGGAATTTCCTATGCAAATGGAGACGCCCTGATTGGTCTGAATCCGGCAATCGATACGGCGGAAAATACAGACCGGATTTTAAAAAGTTTTCGGGAATTTATGGACAAGTATAAAATACCGACCCAAAACTGTGTATTATCCCATATTACAACCCAAATGGACGCTTTAAAACAGGGAAGTCCGATGGATCTTATGTTCCAGTCCATCGCTGGCTCTGAGATTTCCAACCGGTCTTTTGGAATCAGTGTGGGACTCCTTGATGAGGCCTATGAACTGATGAAGGAAAAACGCAGCTCTACAGGACCGAATTTTATGTATTTTGAGACAGGACAGGGTTCCGAGCTTTCTTCCAATGGAAATCATGGTGCTGACCAGCTTGTCATGGAAGCCCGCTGCTATGGATTGGCTAAGAAATATCATCCTTATTGTGTAAATACAGTGGTAGGTTTTATCGGACCGGAATATCTCTACGATGGTGCGCAGGTCATCCGGGCTGGGTTAGAGGATCATTTTATGGGAAAATTAACTGGGATTTCGATGGGATGTGACGTGTGTTACACGAACCATATGAAAGCCAGCCAGAATGATTTGGAAAATCTGGCCATCCTTTTAGGGCAGGCAGGTGTGAATTATATCATGGGCGTTCCGGCTGGGGACGACGTAATGCTGATGTACCAATCCAGCGCCTATCATGACGTGGCTGCGTTGAGGGAAGTGGCAGAAAAACGTCCAATCTCGGAGTTTGAAAAACGAATGGAAGAGCTTGGAATTATGGAAAATGGACATTTGACAAATAGAGCGGGAGATCCGTCTATTTTTGCATAAACAAGAAAAAGAGAAAAAGGAGATTAAAATGCAGGAATACGTAAAAGATATCGCGGCGATGGATTTGACAGAATATGTGGCAGTGAATCAGCCGAAGGATGAAGATGTGTGTAAAGCTTTAAAAAGAACCACACCGGCGCGGATTTGTGTGGGAAAAGCAGGAAGTCGATTAAAAACAGAGACTTATTTGAGATTTCGTGCAGATCATGCGGTTGCCCAGGATGCGGTCTGGTCCTATGTAGATGAGGAAGTGGTGAATCAGCTGGGATTTATAAAGGTGCAGACAAAATGTAAAGATAAGGATGAGTACGTTACCAGACCGGATCTTGGAAGAACATTTTCAGAAGAAACGTTAGAATATATGAAAGAAACATGCCCTTCCCATGTGGATGTGCAGATTATCGCCGGTGATGGCCTGAGTGCACCGGCAATTACAGCGAATCTGCCGGATATTTATCCTATGATAAAAGAAGGACTCGAAGCGAAAGGATATCAGCTTGGAAAGCCAATCTTTGTAAAATATGCCAGAGTAGCTACAATGGATGAAATCAGCGAGATTCTTGATGCAAAAGTGACTATTATTTTAATCGGGGAGCGGCCGGGGCTTGCCACAGGCGAGAGCATGAGTGCTTACATGGCTTATGAATCCAGTACGAAGAAGCCGGAATCCCAGAGAACGGTTATTTCCAATATCCACAAAAAGGGCATGCCTCCGGTGGAAGCCGGTGCCCAGATTGTATCGCTGGTAGATAAAATGATGGAAGAGAAAAAGAGCGGGATTGACTTGAGATTATAAGACCTATTGACATTCCTATATATGATTAGTCATTAGTTATACATAGAAAAACCACCCTTGAAAACTTTGGCAGGTTAAAGGGTGGATTTTTCACCTTGACAAAAGAAGTTTTCTCCCATACAATGGGACTTATCAGGCGAAGATGAGGGATAGTATATTGTGTGCGTTTTCCCAGAGAGAGGAGCCGGTGGTGGAAACTCCTTAAACAGCAGCAATAGAACCTGCCTTTGAGCTTCTTGTGAAAGCAGGGCGTATTTCCGGCGTTAACGGATGGATGAGAGAATGCAGAGCATTAATTAGGGTGGTACCGCCGAGACTTCGGTCCCTTTTGGGGAGGAAGTCTCTTTTTTATGTGATAGGAAAGTTCTTCGAACTTCCTTGTGACTGAGACGTGAAAAAGAGACTTTTTTCCGAAAAACGATTACCAAAAACTAGTATAACCAAAAAGAAAGAGGAGAAAATCATGGCGAAAGAAAAGAAATTAGTAGAAGCAATCACATCCATGAATGAGGATTTCGCTCAGTGGTATACGGATGTAGTAAAAAAAGCAGAACTTTTAGAGTATTCCAATGTAAGAGGCTGCATGATCTTTAGACCAAACGGATATGCAATCTGGGAGAATATTCAGCATGAATTGGACAGACGGTTTAAAGAGACAGGAGTGGAGAATGTATATCTACCAATGCTGATTCCAGAAAGTCTGCTCCAGAAAGAAGCAGACCATGTAGAAGGTTTTGCACCGGAATGTGCATGGGTAACAATGGGAGGAAATGAACCATTAGAGGAAAGACTCTGTATCCGCCCTACTTCTGAGACAGTATTCTGCGATCTTTATTCCAGAATTGTTCAATCTTACCGTGACCTTCCGAAAGTATACAATCAGTGGTGTTCCGTGTTAAGATGGGAAAAAACAACCAGACCATTTTTGCGTCATATGGAATTTTTGTGGCAGGAAGGTCATACGGCCCATGCAACTGCTGAGGAGGCAGAAGAGAGAACAATCCAGATGCTTAATGTCTATGCTGATTTCTGTGAAGAAGTATTAGCGATTCCTATGATAAAAGGAAGAAAGACAGATAAAGAGAAGTTTGCAGGAGCAGAAGCTACCTATACAATAGAAGCAATGATGCATGATGGAAAAGCTCTTCAGTCCGGCACAAGCCATAACTTTGGAGACGGATTTGCAAAAGCGTATGGAATTCAGTATACAGATAGGGATAATAAGCTAAAACATGTGCACCAGACTTCCTGGGGAATGTCCACCCGTATTATCGGAGCAATCATTATGGTTCATGGCGATGACAGTGGTCTTGTACTTCCTCCGAGAATTGCACCGACACAGGTTATGGTGATTCCGATTGCGCAGCAAAAAGAAGGCGTACTGGAAAAAGCGTCAGAAGTGTACGAAAGCTTAAAAGGCCGTTTCCGTGTGAAAATGGATGATTCTGCTAAGAGCCCGGGATGGAAATTCAGTGAGCAGGAAGTAAGGGGAATCCCAGCCCGGATTGAACTTGGACCGAAGGATATTGAGAAAAATCAGGCAGTTATTGTACGCCGTGATACAAGAGAAAAGATTGTGGTTTCTTTAGATTCTCTGGCTGATGAACTGGAAAAAGTATTGAATACAATGCAAAAAGAGATGCTGGAAAGAGCGAGAGTCCACAGAGATACGCACACATACACAGCAAAGAATTGGGATGAGTTTACGGATATTCTGGAAAATAAGCCAGGCTTTATTAAAGCAATGTGGTGTGGAGAACAGGAATGTGAGCTGGCAATCAAAGAGGAAACCGGAGCAACGACAAGATGTATGCCATTTGAACAGGAGTGTATCAGTGATGTCTGTGTACACTGCGGCAAACCGGCGAAGAAAATGATTTATTTTGGTAAAGCTTACTAAAAGCTGATCAAAGACCTGAAAAGTGAGCGAAAAAATCCCTGTCTTCCCCTATAAAATTGTGCTATAATATTTTCATGGTGACAAATAGATAGGAGGGTCCTATGAAAATTAAGATACCACAGCATGCAAATTATATTATAAAAACATTACAGCATTATGGATATGAAGCATATATAGTAGGTGGTTGTGTACGGGATGCGGTTTTGAATAAAGAGCCAGCGGACTGGGATATTACAACCTCAGCCAAACCATTGCAGATAAAGAGTATTTTTCAGAAGACGGTTGATACCGGGTTAAAGCATGGTACGGTGACCGTTTTGATGGAGAAAGAACCATTTGAGGTGACAACTTACCGGATTGACGGGGAGTACGAAGATCACAGAAGACCGAATGAGGTTAGATTTACCACCAGCTTAGAGGAAGATCTTAAGCGACGCGATTTTACAATCAATGCGATGGCCTATAACGATACAGATGGTCTGGTTGATTTGTTTGGTGGCATGGATGACTTGAATCGAAAGAGGATTCGGTGTGTAGGTCATCCGGATGACCGTTTTGACGAGGATGCTCTGCGTATGCTGCGTGCCATTCGTTTCGCAGCCCAGTTAGGGTTTGAAATTGAAGAGCCTACGATGGATGCTATTCGGAGAAAATATATGTTTTTGAAGGATATCAGCGCGGAGCGGGTGCAGGTTGAACTTACGAAGCTTTTGGTTTCGGAACATCCTGAAAAGCTTAAGATTGCCTATGAACTTGGAATGACAGGTATTTTCCTGCCAGAGTTTGATGCTATGATGGATACGCCCCAGCACAATCCTCATCATAAATATAATGTAGGTGACCATACGATAGAAGCTGTAAAAAGAATTCCTGCAGATAAGGTCTTAAGACTGGCGGCACTCCTTCACGATGTGGGAAAGCCGGATACCCGGACAACAGATCCAGAAGGAATTGATCATTTTTATGACCATTATAAAGTGAGCAGTGAGAAATCTGAGGAGATTTTAAGACGGTTAAAATACGATAACCATACAATAAAAGCAGTTTACCATCTGATTGAATGGCATGATTTCCGTTGGGATGATGAATCCTATGCGGGGATGGCGAAGGTAAGACGAATGATAAGCAAAGTTGGCCTTGAGTACTTCGGACCGTTACTTACGCTTCAGAGAGCAGATATCTTAGGCCAGAGCAGTTATCTTCAAGAGCAGAAACTGACAGTGCTTGATCAGGTGGAAGCGATATACCAGGAAGTGAAGAAGAACCATGATTGTCTTACAGTAAAAGATTTGAACATCGATGGGGTTACATTGATGAGAAATGGAATCCCAGCAGGTAAGCGGATGGGGATTATTTTAGAAAAGTTGTTGGATATGGTAATTGAAGAGCCGAAGCTGAACCAGAGAGCCGTACTGTTAGAATTGGCAAAAAAGATCAACGAGGTTATAATTTATAGTTAAAAGAAAAACATCTTCCCAATCATCGGAGACGAAAAGCCGTTTGCGAGGGAAGATGTTTTTTTGATGAAAACTGTAAGAAAACTGTCCTACCTTCTCTGGAAAACAGTTTTTTGTTCGTTTCTGACATCACATTTAAAACTAATTTTTTGGAGGACAGTTTTCTTCAGAAGAAATTTGGAGCAGAATCTGTATTCTGCAAAGAAGACCATTCCTTAAAATCCTCCTCATATATATAATGTCGTTAAAATAAAAAACTTACAAAAAAACTGAAAAAATCTGCTAACTGAATTAGAAAAGTTATAAAATATAAAAACCCCCAGAGGGCAGTCTGGGGGTTGTATTTTGATAAGCAAGTGTGTTAAACTCTGTGAATTAATTGATTGTAAGGGTTCCAGAGTAAACTGTGCGGGAATCCGTGTGACTTCCTACCGTAGCCTTGACATAGGTTTTTGCGCGGTATTTTCCTTTTGACAAAATTTTGCTCTTGCTGTGAGCACAAATGGATGTATTTGAAAAGGACTTTGAACTGGTGGTGTTACTTACAGTAATCCAGCTGTTGGATGCGGATGCGTATTTTTGCAGATAAATAGTAAGTGTCCCGCTTCCCTTTGACATCAGGGCACAGTCACCGCCGTAAGCACTTGGGCTGACAGCAGCACTGACACTGTTGAATACATAGGACGCTTTTGGTTCAATGGTTACGGTGTTTGTGAAATTTCTTTCTGCTGCAAACGAAGGAAAAGAACAAGTCATTAGCAACAGACAACAGAAAATAAAAAGTTTTTTAATCATAATTCTGCTCCTTTCGATAGAGAGATAACAAGTGTTCCAATTCGATGACATCTACAGAACCGCTGATATTGAAGATCGTATTTTTAAAAGGCCAGGAAATAGAATTCGTTCCGAGATTCTCGCTATAGTAATAGGGAATCCCATCAATTTTTACTGTTTTGGAAGAACGTTTGTCAATTTCCAGTTCATTGTTTAAAACTGCCTGCCTGTCGGGATATTCTTTGATTAATATGTGAATATCCTGTTTATTCATATTTTTGAAAACATAACGATAGGTGGACACCAGTGGCGTCGAGTCACTAGATGATTCTTCAAATATGTATTCATCGAGAATGGAAGCAGGCAGATGTCTGGCCTTTATTTCGATTTTCTGTAACGTTAAATCAGGACTTTTCATGGACAGCTGTCCTTTGTTTTTGTGCGTAATGAGTCTGTGCACAAAATCAAATCTTCCAGCGAATCCTTCCGTGCTTTGAAATGCAGTGATTCCAACTATGACTGCCAGGGTGGCGGCAATCGCCCATCTGTAAATGCGGTGAATCTTTTGCTTTTGGAGAATAGTTTTTTCTTCGAATGACAATTTTTGCCCGAGAAAAGCTATTTTTTGTTCATCGGGTGGTTCTAACTCCTGTAATCGGTTCACGCAAAAATCAATGATTTCAAAATCACAATCAGCTGTATCTCCCATAAAATCTAATTCGTAATTTAAAAGTTTCTTTAGGTGGTCAGGGTTTGACAATCGATTATCATTTTTGTTTTCTATATATAGTTGTTTTAAATATTTCCCTGAAAGAGATTTGTCAGAATTCATGGCGCCTCCTTCTTTTAGGATGAATCTAATTTTCTCTCTGCATTAATATAATGTAATAAAAAAGCAAAACTTACATCTTAAAATAAAATTTTTTCATATTTTTTTGTGTGTTATATCTTGCTTCTTATCTTTTGCGATTTTCAGTGCAGTAGATATGAGCCATTTTTTGGGGCAGTCGTGATGAAGGAGCGTGGTTCTTTCTGATAATGCTTTTTGAAAACCTGATTCAGGCAGTTATAAGCTTCTTTTTCGGAAAAATGATTGCCTAGCTGAGATTTGATAATGATAAACAGATATTCAGAATACTCTTCGTATAGAGCAGATAGAAAATGATCCATGTATAAATCCTCCTCTTGTAAAAAATAGAATGGCATCCAGCCAGGAAAATAAAGTGGTTTTTAGCTAGTATGCCATTTACAAAGCTTATTATAAGAAGAATTAGAGAAAACTACTTATTTCGACGCAAATTGTGTCGAAGAAAATAAATGATACAATCAAGAACAAATGGAGAAAAAATAAAAGAAGAAAATCATATTTGACACTGTGGGATATATCTGTGGCATATATCAATGAAAAATCCTTTGCATATTTCCTATAAGTATTCTATAATGACAATAAAAGAGTTTAATCTTATGAAAATAGAGAAACGGATTTTTGAATACCCGTTTGATGAAATTGGAATAGAAAGAGAGCAGCTGTGATGTGGATTGCAAATGACTGGAAAGATTATGAAGTAATAGATTGTTCCGGAGGAGAAAAACTGGAGCGATGGGGAGAATATATTTTATTGCGGCCGGATCCGCAGGTGATTTGGGATACGAGGCGAGAAGACCGTAGATGGAAGAAGTTGAATGCTCATTATCATAGAAGTAAAAAAGGTGGCGGAGAGTGGGAATTTTTTGATCTTCCAAAGGAATGGAATATCCAATATAAAGATGCTACTTTTCATTTACAGCCATTTAATTTTAAGCATACCGGATTATTTCCGGAACAGGCTGTAAACTGGGATTGGTTTGGGGAAAAGATTCGCAGTGCGAAACGCCCTGTTAAAGTACTCAATCTATTCGCTTACACTGGAGGGGCAACCATTAGTGCAGCTTTAGCCGGCGCAAGTGTGGCACATATAGATGCTTCGAAAGGTATGGTTACATGGGCAAGGGATAATGCCAGATTATCCGGACTTGCCGATGCACCAATTCGCTGGATTGTAGACGATTGTGTAAAGTTTGTGGAGAGAGAGATTCGAAGAGGAAATCATTATGATGGAATTATTATGGATCCCCCTTCTTATGGCAGAGGACCCAAAGGGGAGATTTGGAAGATTGAAGAGAAGATTTATTCCTTTATTCAACTTTGCACGAAGCTGCTTTCTGACGATCCACTGTTTTTCCTTGTGAATTCATATACGACAGGATTACAGCCGGCGGTGCTGAATTATATGATTTCTTCCACAGTAAAAGACAGGTTTGGAGGAAGAGTGGAGGCAGAGGAGATTGGGCTTCCGGTAAGTACGAATGGGTTGATTCTTCCATGTGGTGCCAGCGGCAGATGGGAGAAATAGAGATACCATTGATAAAATAGTCTAGTGCGGTACATTTTGTTATCGTATAGTATAAATAGGGAGGAGTCTTGGAAACTATGAAGATATTATTATTATGTGGAAGTCCCAGAAGGAACGGAAACACAGAGATTATGGCGAATGCATTTGCCGAGACAGCAAAGGAATGTGGACATGAGGTCTGTCCGGTATATGCAAGTATGGTAAAACCGAACCCTTGTCTGGCTTGTGGATACTGTCGGAGCCATGATGGGGAATGCATTCAACAGGATGATATGCAGAGTGTTTATCCGATATTAGATCAGGCGGATATGGTTGTATTTGCATCACCGGTATATTATTTTAATTTGTCGGCCCAGATTAAGATTTTTCTGGATCGGTTTTATGCAAAGGGAGGAGTCGGCTTCCATCCGACACAGGCAGCTCTTTTGTTGGATTCCCATTCGCCGGAAGTATTTTCCGGAGCGATTCAGGCATACAAAGATACTCTTTCCTATTTAAAATGGGAAGATAAAGGAATTGTCACGATTGACGGAATGTCGGAGAAGGGAAGTATGGCTAAAGATTTAAGATTAGAGCAGGTGAGGGAACTTGCAAGAAGTCTCTAGTAAGCATTACATCAGGCATGTCTTTTATGATTGCCTGATACCGGGAGAGAATCAGACATATGATAAAGTAACGAGCCAGATGAAAGGATAGAAAAGATGTTTTTTATTATGGGTGTAAACCAGGGGAGAAAAAATATTCTGCATCATCAGCTTGTAATCTGTGATAGATGTAACCAATACGGCAGATATGAAGTTATGATGACCTATATGTATTTTAGCTTGTTCTTCCTTCCTTTATTTAGATGGAAGAGACGTTACTTTGTAAAAACATCCTGTTGTCATAGTCTGTACCAGTTGAATCCAAAAGTAGGACGTGCCTTGAGAAGAGGTCTCGAGGTAGAAATCACGCCGAATGATTTGATTTTGATTCAAAAAGGAACAGCAGTGAAACAGGAAGCAGTCCGTCATAAGTTCTGCATTCATTGCGGTTATACAACGATGGAAGAAGATTTTGCTTACTGTCCCAGATGTGGAAATTTATTAGAACAACAGGGACAGTCGGAACAATAAGGGATGTAGGAAAAGGGATTTGTATTTCAGAGAAGGAAATATAGATCCTTTTTCTTTCCCGGGCTATCTGGCAATATAGATTTGCAGGTTTGAAAAATAAAACGATGTGTCAATGTGCATAAAAAAGGAAGAAAAAATAAAAAAAATTCATCTATATTTTTAATGAAAAGAAAAGAGAAAAAGACTTGCAAAGTCAAATGAAATCGTGTATAATAGCAAATGTTGTGACATGATAGCAATGAAACGCGAGGTTGCTGCCCTAACCCAGGCAGGTTTTCCGTGGAGCGAATGTCAAGTTAATGAAAACTGGCGACAAGTCACTGTACCATTTATTTTACAATCTACGATTGCAAAACAAAGGCAAAGGAATGTAGAGACGCAGTGTGTGTTACTATATAGGATACACACGGAGGAGTGGAACAGTCACCGCTTGTCGTACTTAAGATTT
This sequence comes from Lachnospiraceae bacterium, assembly GCA_030526985.1. Lineage (GTDB taxonomy): Bacteria > Bacillota > Clostridia > Lachnospirales > Lachnospiraceae > SIG292. The sequence goes on from JAUNBT010000002.1 coordinate 11,818, forward strand.
ATGTACGAAAAGGAGGCGGCTTTTTTTATGGCAAGTCAAGTAATGAGAATCACATTGAAGGCGTATGATCATCAGTTAATCGATGCATCTGCAAAGAGCATCATCGAAACTGTAAAGAAAACAGGATCTAAGGTGAGTGGACCAGTTCCAATGCCAACTAAGAAGGAAGTAGTAACTATTCTTAGAGCAGTTCACAAATACAAAGATTCCAGAGAACAGTTCGAACAGAGAACACACAAAAGATTAATTGACATCATTGCACCGACAAAGAAGACTGTAGATGCATTATCCAAACTGGAGATGCCAGCAGGTGTATGCATTAACATTAAAATGAAGACAAAATAGTGAATTCCTGATGGCTGTCATATGACGGCGGCTAGGATGATTGCCAAAGGGCAATCCGCTGTAGATCAAATTAGGAGGAAATAAGAATGACTAAAGGAATTTTGGCAACAAAAGTCGGAATGACTCAGATCTTCGATGAAGACGGAGTTTTAGTACCAGTTACTGTTCTTCAGGCTGGCCCTTGTGCTGTAACACAGGTTAAAACAGTTGATAACGACGGATACAGCGCAGTACAGGTTGGTTACGCAGACAAGAGAGAAAAGTTGGTTACAAAACCACAGAAGGGACACTTCGAGAAAGCAGGAGTTGCTCCAAAGAGATTTGTAAAAGAGTTCAGATTCGATAACGCAGAAGAGTATACTGTAGGTCAGGAAATCAAAGCTGACATTTTCGCAGCAGGCGATAAGATTGACGTAACAGCTACTTCAAAGGGTAAAGGCTTTGCAGGCGCGATTAAGAGACATGGATTACACACAGGTCCTAAGACCCATGGTTCCAAGTATCACCGTCATGCAGGTTCCAACGGCTCTGCATCTGATCCAAGCCGTGTATTCAAAGGCAAAAAGATGGCAGGACGTATGGGTGCTGAACAGGTAACAGTACAGAACTTAGAAATCGTTAAAATAGATGTCGAGAACAATGTTATTTTAGTAAAAGGTGCTGTACCAGGACCTAAGAAAGCTATCGTAACACTGAAAGAGACAGTAAAAGCGTAAAGCTTTAAGGAAGGAGGAAATCACAGATGGCAACAGTATCTGTTTACAATATGGAAGGCCAGGAAGTGGGTACAATCGAATTAAACGATTCCATCTTCGCAGCTAGTATTAATGAGCATCTGGTTCATATGGCAGTAGTTAATCAGTTAGCTAACAAGCGTCAGGGAACACAGAGTGCAAAAACCCGTTCCGAAGTAAGCGGCGGCGGAAGAAAGCCATGGAGACAGAAAGGAACTGGTCATGCAAGACAGGGTTCAACAAGATCTCCACAGTGGACAGGCGGCGGCGTAGTATTCGCACCGAAGCCAAGAGATTATTCTTTCAAGCTGAACAAGAAAGAAAAGAGAGCAGCTTTAAAAGCTGTATTAACTTCTAAAGTAAATGACAAGAAGTTCATCGTACTTGACGAGTTAAAATTTGATGAGATCAAAACAAAGAAAATGGTTGCAGTATTAAACAACTTAAAGGTAAACAAAGCTTTAGTTGTATTAAACGAGAAGGATGATACAGTGATCAAATCCGCTCACAACATCCCAAGTGTAAAAACTGCTTTGACTAACACAATTAATGTATATGACATCTTAAAATACGACACAGTTGTTGTAACAAAAGATGCAATTGCAACAATTGAGGAGGTGTACGCATAATGGCAGATATTAAATACTATGACGTTATTTTGAAACCAATCGTTACAGAGAAATCTATGACAGATATGGCTGAAAAGAAATATACTTTCTCCGTACACCCAAGTGCAACAAAGAGCCAGGTAAAAGAGGCAGTTGAGAAAATGTTCGAAGGAACAAAGGTAGAGAAAGTAAACACCATGAACTACCAGGGTAAAGAAAAACGCCGTGGAATGGTTTACGGAAGAACAGCGAAGACAAAGAAAGCAATTGTTAAGTTAACAGAGGACAGTGCTGATATCGAGATCTTCCAGGGTCTGTAAGAAATATAGACTTTAGATTATACGCATCTAAGCGTGAGAACAAATAGAACCGCAGCATCCATTTATTTTCACAGGATGCTCCAGAATGAAAGGAGAAAAAGTAATGGGAATTAAAACCTATAACCCATATACACCTTCCAGAAGACATATGACTGGATCTGATTTCTCTGAGATTACAAAGGCTACACCAGAGAAATCCTTAGTAGTTTCTTTAAAGAAGAATGCTGGTCGTAACAATCAGGGAAAAATTACTGTAAGACACCGCGGAGGTGGATGCAGAAGAAAATATAGAATCATTGATTTTAAAAGAAATAAAGATGGTGTTCCTGGAAAAGTTGTTTCCATCGAATACGATCCTAACAGAACAGCTAACATCGCTTTAATTCATTACGTAGATGGCGAGAAAGCATATATTTTAGCACCTAACAAATTAAAAGTTGGAATGACAATCATGAATGGTGCAGATGCCGAGATCAGAATCGGTAACACACTTCCATTAGTAAATATTCCAGTTGGTACTGAAATCCACAACATTGAGTTATATCCTGGAAAAGGCGGACAGCTCGTTCGTTCCGCAGGAAATTCTGCTCAGTTAATGGCAAAAGAAGGTAAGTACGCAACAGTTAGACTTCCATCCGGAGAGATGAGACTTGTTCCTGTTATCTGTCGTGCTACAGTAGGCCAGGTTGGAAACATTGAACATGACCTGATTAACATTGGTAAAGCAGGCCGTAAGCGTCATATGGGTATTCGCCCGACAGTTCGTGGTTCCGTTATGAACCCTAACGACCATCCACATGGTGGTGGTGAAGGTAAGACTGGTATTGGTCGTCCAGGCCCATGTACTCCTTGGGGTAAACCAGCACTTGGCTTAAAGACAAGAAAGAAAAACAAAAAGTCCAACAAGCTTATCGTAAGAAGAAGAGACGGAAAAAGCTACAAATAAAAAGGAGGTTTAACACATGGCTCGTTCACTTAAAAAAGGACCATTTGCAGATGCAAGCTTACTGAAAAAGGTTGATGCAATGAACAAAGCTGGCGAAAAGAGCGTAATCAAGACATGGTCTCGCCGCTCCACAATTTTCCCATCTTTCGTAGGTCATACATTTGCCGTACATGACGGAAGAAGACATGTACCTGTATATGTTACAGAAGACATGGTAGGTCATAAACTGGGTGAGTTCGTTGCAACAAGAACTTACAGAGGACATGGAAAAGACGAAAAGAAATCAAAAGTTCGTTAATATAACTAATGTTGAAAGGAGGTTTCATCCATGGCAAAAGGACATAGATCCCAAATAAAAAGAGAAAGAAATGCAAATAAAGATACCAGACCATCCGCTAAGTTATCTTACGCAAGAGTGTCTGTGACAAAAGCTTGTTTCGTACTGGATGCCATTAGAGGAAAAGACGTTGAAACAGCACTTGGAATCCTGACATATAACCCAAGATATGCTTCAAGCTTAGTAAAGAAATTATTAGAATCCGCAATTGCAAACGCAGAGAACAACAATGGTATGAAGAGAGAAAACCTTTATGTTGCTGAGTGTTATGCAAACAAAGGACCTACAATGAAGAGAATTCAACCAAGAGCACAGGGTAGAGCTTACAGAATCGAAAAGAGAATGAGCCATATCACTGTAGTACTTGATGAGAAGTAATAAGGAGGGCAATAATGGGACAGAAAGTTAATCCTCATGGCTTGAGAGTCGGAATCATTAAAGATTGGGACTCCAGATGGTATGCGGAAGCTGATTTCGCTGATAACTTAGTAGAAGATAATAAAATCAGAACATTTATTAAGAATAAATTATATAGTGCCGGAATCTCCAGAATTGAAATTGAGAGAGCTTCTGACAGAGTAAAATTAATCATTTATACTGCTAAACCGGGTGTTGTAATCGGAAGAGGTGGTTCTGCAATCGAAGCACTGAAAAAAGAAGTGCAGACAATGACAGACAAAAAAGTATTAATTGACATTAAAGAAGTAAAAAGACCGGATAAAGATGCTCAGTTAGTAGCTGAGAATATTGCTCAGCAGCTGGAGAATCGTATCTCCTTTAGAAGAGCGATGAAATCCTGTATGCAGAGAACAATGAGAGCAGGCGCTCTTGGAATCAAAACTTCTGTATCCGGACGTATCGGTGGTGCTGATATGGCTCGTACAGAGTTCTACAGCGAGGGAAATATTCCTCTGCAGACACTTCGTGCAGACATTGATTATGGATTCGCGGAAGCAAACACTACTTACGGTAAAGTAGGTGTTAAAACATGGATTTACCATGGTGAAGTTCTTCCGGCTAAGAAAGAAAAGGAAGGGAGCGATAAATAATGTTAATGCCTAAGAGAGTTAAACGTCGTAAACAGTTCCGTGGCAGCATGGCTGGTAAAGCAACCAGAGGAAACAAGATCACTTATGGTGAATTTGGTATCGTAGCTATGGAGCCAGCATGGATTCGCTCCAACCAGATTGAAGCAGCCCGTGTTGCTATGACCCGTTATATCAAACGTGGTGGTAAAGTTTGGATTAAGATTTTCCCAGATAAGCCAGTTACAACAAAACCGGCTGAAACTCGTATGGGTTCCGGTAAAGGTTCTCTGGAGTATTGGGTAGCAGTAGTTAAACCAGGACGCGTTATGTTCGAAATCGCTGGCGTACCTGAAGAGACAGCTAGAGAGGCTCTTCGTCTTGCAACTCACAAGTTGCCTGTAAAATGTAAGATCGTTTCTCGCGCAGATTTAGAAGGCGGTGATAACAGTGAAAACAACTAAATTTGTAGAAGATTTAAAAGGAAAATCCGTTGCAGAATTAAACAACGACTTAGTAGCTGCGAAAAAGGAATTATTTAACTTAAGATTCCAGAACGCAACAAACCAGTTGGATAACACAAGCCGGATCAAAGAAGTAAGAAGAAACATTGCCCGTATTCAGGGAGCAATCACTGAGAAAGCCAGTGCTGCACAATAATCCAGGAAGGAGGAATTGGCGTGGAAAGAAATCTTAGAAAAACACGTATCGGAAAAGTCGTTAGCGACAAGATGGACAAAACAATTGTAGTTGCAATTCAGGATAACGTAAAACATCCTTTATATAAGAAAATCATAAAGAGAACTTACAAATTAAAAGCTCACGATGAGAAAAATGAATGTAACATCGGTGATAGAGTAAAAGTTATGGAAACAAGACCCTTATCCAAAGATAAGAGATGGAGATTGGTAGAGATTATCGAAAGAGCTAAGTAATTTCGCTCTAGGAAGGAGACAAAGAGCATGATTCAGCAAGAGTCTAGACTTAAAGTTGCCGACAATACAGGAGCAAAAGAATTACTTTGTATCCGAGTATTAGGCGGTTCTGTGAGAAGATATGCCAACATCGGTGATGTTATCGTTGCTACGGTCAAAGATGCAACACCAGGTGGAGTTGTAAAAAAAGGTGAAGTTGTAAAAGCCGTTGTTGTTCGTACCAAAAAAGGTGCTCGCCGTAAAGACGGTTCTTATATCAAGTTTGATGAAAATGCAGCAGTTATAATCAGAGATGATGGAAACCCAAGAGGAACCCGTATTTTCGGACCTGTTGCAAGAGAATTAAGAGAAAAGAAATACATGAAAATCGTGTCATTAGCACCAGAAGTATTATAGGAGGTGGCTGCTGTGTCTAAAATTAAAAAAGGTGATATGGTTCAGGTCATCACCGGTAAAGATAAAGGCAAAGAAGGCAAAGTTATTGCTGTAAATAGAAAGAATAACAGAGTCCTTGTTGAAGGCGCTAACATGGTAACAAAACATGCAAAACCAAGCGCACAGAATCAGCAGGGTGGTATCATTCATCAGGAAGGACCTATCGATATTTCCAATGTTATGTATGTACACAATGGACAGCCGACCAGAATTGGTTACAAGATGGATGGCGACAAAAAAGTTCGTGTGGCAAAGAAAACTGGCGAAGTTATCGACTAATTAGGGAAGGAGGTCTAAAAGGTGAGTAGAATGAGAGATATGTACTACAACGAAATCGTTGCTGGTATGACAAAAAAATTCGAATACAAAAATCAGATGCAGGTTCCAAAACTCAATAAAATTGTTATCAATATTGGTCTTGGAGAAGCAAAAGAGAATCACAAATTATTAGATGCTGCGATCAAAGACTTAGAGATTATCGCTGGTCAGAAAGCAGTTGTTTGTAAGGCAAAAAAATCCGTTGCTAACTTCAAATTAAGAGAAGGTATGCCAATCGGATGTAAAGTTACCTTAAGAGGCGAGAAGATGTATGAATTCGCTGATCGTCTTATCAACCTTGCATTGCCACGAGTTCGTGACTTCAGAGGTGTAAATCCTAATGCCTTCGACGGAAGAGGAAACTATGCATTAGGTGTGAAAGAACAGTTAATTTTCCCTGAAATCGAATACGATAAAGTTGAAAAGGTAATTGGTATGGATATTATCTTTGTTACAACCGCGAACACCGATGAAGAAGGCCGCGAATTATTAACTTTATTCGGTATGCCATTTGCAAAACAGTAAGGAGGATTTCCATGGCTAAGAAATCAATGAAGGTGAAACAGTCTCGTAAGCAAAAATTCTCTACAAGAGAGTATAGTCGTTGCAGAATCTGTGGACGTCCACATGCTTACCTGAGAAAATATGGAATTTGCAGAATCTGCTTCCGTGAATTAGCATACAAAGGACAAATTCCAGGCGTTAAAAAAGCAAGCTGGTAAGAATAGATTAGGAAGGAGGCACTTATCAATGACAATGAGCGATCCAATTGCAGATATGCTTACAAGAATCCGTAATGCAAATACTGCTAAACATGATACAGTAGATGTTCCGGCATCTAAAATGAAAACAGCTATCGCTGAGATTCTTCTTAAAGAAGGATACATTAAATCCTACGATATCATCGAGGACGGAAGCTATAAAACAATCCGTATTGTATTAAAATACGGTGCTGATAAAAACCAGAAAGTTATTTCAGGTCTTAAGAGAATTTCCAAACCAGGTCTGCGTGTATACGCAGGTGCAGAAGACATGCCTAAGGTATTAGGAGGTCTTGGTGTGGCAATCGTTTCCACAAACAAAGGCGTTATCACTGATAAAGAAGCAAGAGCTTTAAATATCGGTGGAGAAGTATTGGCGTTTATTTGGTAGTAACATTCTGAAAACAGAGAGGGCAAAAGATCCCTCTCCGACAATTTAAGGAGGTGCAATATGTCACGAATTGGAAGACTTCCAGTTGAGATCCCAGCAGGAGTTGAAGTGAAGATCGAGGCAGGAAATAAAGTGACAGTAAAAGGTCCTTTAGGAACACTGGTAAAAGAGTTGCCAGTAGAGATGGACATTAAGTTAGAAGAAAATCAGGTTGTTGTAACAAGACCGAGCGATTTAAAGAAGATGAAATCTTTACATGGTCTTACAAGAACATTAATTGCAAATATGGTAACTGGTGTAACAAAAGGTTACGAAAAAGTTCTGGAGATCAACGGTGTTGGTTACAGAGCACAGAAGCAGGGTAAGAAAATTATTCTTTCTTTAGGATACTCCCACCCAGTAGAGATGGAAGATCCAGAAGGTTTAGAGTCCGTATTAGAAGGACAGAATAAAATTACCATCAAAGGTATTGATAAAGAAAAAGTTGGCCAATATGCAGCTGAGATCAGAGATAAGAGAAGACCAGAACCTTACAAAGGTAAAGGTATTAAGTATGCTGATGAAGTAATCAGACGTAAAGTTGGTAAGACTGGTAAGAAATAATTAGGAGGTAAGTAAAATGGTTAGCAAGAAATCCAGAAAAGAAGTTCGTGCTAAGAAACACATGAGAATTCGTAACCGTTTAAGCGGTACCAGCGAGTGTCCTCGTCTGGCAGTATTCAGAAGCAATAACCATATGTACGCTCAAATTATTGACGACACAGTTGGCAATACTCTTGTTTTTGCATCTACTGCTCAGAAAGAAATCAAGGCAGAATTAGAAAAGACAAATGACGTTGCTGCAGCAGCCTATGTTGGTAAAGTGATTGCAGAGCGCGCATTAGAAAAAGGTATTACAACAGTTGTTTTCGATAGAGGCGGTTTCATATATCAGGGTAAAGTACAGGCTTTGGCTGACGCAGCAAGAGAAGCCGGTCTTAATTTCTAACAAGGAGGAAGTCAGATGAAGCGTACAATTATTGATGCTAGTCAATTAGAATTAGAAGAAAAAGTAGTATCAATCAAGCGTGTAACTAAAGTAGTAAAAGGTGGACGTAACTTCAGATTCGCAGCCTTAGTCGTTGTTGGAGATAAGAACGGTCATGTTGGTGCTGGTTTAGGTAAAGCGGCTGAAATCCCTGAAGCAATCCGCAAGGGAAAAGAAGATGCTATTAAAAAATTAGTAACTGTACCTATGGATGAAGTTGGAAGTATTCCTCATGATTTCACAGGTAAATTCGGAAGTGCTTCTGTATTATTAAAAACATCTCCGGAAGGTACTGGAATCATCGCTGGAGGTCCATCCCGTAGCGTATTGGAGCTTGCAGGATATAAGAATATCCGTTCCAAATCTTTAGGTTCCAACAACAAGCAGAACGTAGTTCTGGCAACAATTGAAGGACTGAAAGAGCTGAAAACTCCAGAACAAGTAGCAGCACTTCGCGGTAAATCCGTAGAAGAAATTCTTGGATAGGAGGAATAGTCATGGCAGATAAATTAAAAGTTACATTAGTAAAATCACCAATCGGTGCAGTTCCGAAACATAAAGCAACAGTAGAAGCTTTAGGTTTAAGAAAGGTGAACAAAACAGTTGAGTTGCCGGATAATGATGCAGTTAGAGGTATGATCTGGCATGTAAGACATTTAGTAAAGGTTGAAGAAATCTAGAGGAGGAGGTGTACACGATGGAATTATCAAATTTACGTCCTGCAGAAGGTTCAAAACACAGCGATAACTTTAGAAGAGGTCGTGGCCATGGTTCAGGAAATGGTAAGACAGCAGGTAAAGGACATAAAGGACAGAAAGCACGTTCCGGCGGCGGTGTAAGACCTGGCTTCGAAGGCGGTCAGATGCCTTTATACAGAAGAATCCCGAAGAGAGGTTTTACTTGCAGAAATTCCAAAACGATTGTTGGAATTAACCTTTCTGTATTAGACAGATTTGAGAACGACAGCGTTGTTTCCGTAGAGACATTAATCGAAGCAGGAATCGTTAAGAATCCTCGCGATGGTGTAAAAATTCTTGGAAATGGAGAGTTAAGCAAGAAGCTTACTGTTCAGGCGAATGCATTCAGTGAGAGTGCAAAAGCGAAGATCGAAGCTGCTGGCGGAAAAGCAGAGGTGATCTAAGCATGTTTGAGACCCTGATCAATGCTCTCAAAATTAAAGACATTAGAAAAAAACTGGGTTTCACATTCTTTGTTCTGGTAGTCGTAAGACTTGGTTGTCAATTGCCGATTCCCGGCATTGACACCGCCCAGATTCAGACATATTTAGAGCAGGCGTTGGGAGATTCCTTTAGTCTTCTGAACTCCTTTACAGGAGGTTCCTTCTTAAGTATGTCTCTTTTTGCATTGAATGTAACCCCATATATTACTGCTTCTATCATTATGCAGCTTTTAACTATTGCCATTCCGGCGTTGGAGGAGATGCATAGAGATGGAGAAGATGGACGTAAAAAAATGATGAAAATCACCAGATTTGTCACCATTGGTCTGTCTATTTTAGAAGGTGCTGGAATCTCCATTGGTTTCGGACGTCAGGGGATTTTAGGAGAGTACAATGCACTCACAGTAATCACAATGATTTGCGCACTGACAGCAGGTAGTGCCATGGTTATGTGGTTAGGTGAAAGAATTACAGAAAACGGAATTGGAAATGGTATTTCTATCATCCTGTTAGTAAATATTGTATCCAGAATGCCGAATGATTTTTATGGACTTTACCAGCAGTTTATACAGGGTAAAGCAATTGGTGATATGGTAATTGCTGCAGTAATTATTGTTGGAGTTGTACTTGCAACGGTTATTCTCACGATTCTTTTACAGGATGCAGAGAGAAGAATCCCAGTGCAATATTCAAAAAAACTGCAGGGTAGAAAGATGGTAGGTGGACAGTCGACGCATATTCCTTTAAAAGTGAATACAGCCGGTGTAATTCCGATTATCTTCGCTTCCTCGCTGTTGCAGTTCCCAATCATTATTAGTAACTTCTTTTCCGTCAGCACGGCATCAACAGCAGGTAAGATTATTGCCAGCTTGAACCAGTCTAACTGGTGTGATCCGGAACATCCGAAGCGTTCAATCGGATTGCTTGTATACATCATTTTGATTGTACTTTTTGCCTATTTTTATACTTCAATTACATTTAATCCGATTGAAGTATCGAATAATATGAAAAAGCAGGGCGGATTTATTCCTGGAATCAGACCAGGTAAGGTTACAACAGATTACCTGAATAACATTTTAAATTCAATTATTTTTATAGGAGCTGTGGGACTTATCATTATCGCAGTGATTCCAATTTTCTTCAATGGTGTGTTTGGAGCAGATGTATCCTTTGGTGGAACTTCTCTCATTATCGTTGTTGGAGTTGTGCTTGAGACAATCAAGCAGATGGAATCCCAGATGCTGGTTCGTCACTATTCCGGATTTTTAAGTGAGTAATCATAAGGGACGGCTGTGGAAATAATTTTCACAGTGGTCCCTAAAGGTTCATATAAAGGAGGGAATAAGCATGAAAATCATTATGCTTGGAGCACCAGGTGCCGGAAAAGGTACACAGGCGAAGATGATTGCCGAAAAATATGAGATTCCTCATATTTCTACAGGCGATATTTTCAGAGCAAACATTAAGAACAACACCGAGTTGGGAAAGAAAGCAAAAGCTTATATGGACGCAGGACAATTAGTGCCGGATGAGCTGACTGTTGCGCTTGTGTTGGACAGAATTAAGAAAGCTGACTGTGTGAAAGGATATATCCTTGATGGATTTCCAAGAACCATTCCTCAGGCGGATGCGTTAGATTCAGCATTAAATGACAGAGGCGAGAAGATTGAATATGCCATTAATGTAGATGTACCGGATGAACACATTATTAAAAGAATGTCTGGAAGACGCGCCTGCAGCGATTGTGGAGCAACCTATCATGTTGTTTACAATCCGACGAAAGAGGAAGGTGTATGTGATGCATGTCATGGCTCTTTAGTCTTAAGAGACGATGATAAACCAGAGACAGTCAAGAAACGTCTGGAAGTATATCATGAACAGACAAAGCCGTTGATTGATCATTACGGTGCAAAAAATGTGCTTCATACTGTAGACGGAACGCTTGATATCGATGTAGTATTTGCAGAAATTAATAAATTTTTGGGAGAATAGTATGGCGATATCAATCAAATCAGACAGAGAAATTGAATTAATGCGAGAAGCAGGCAGAATTCTTGCCATTACCCATGAAGAGCTTTCCAAAGCTCTTCATGAGGGAATGACTACCTATGATATTGATAAATTGGGAGAAGAGATTATCAGAAGCTATGGCTGTGTTCCTTCTTTCCTGAATTATCAGGGATACCCTGCCTCTATCTGCGTATCTGTAAATGACGAGGTGGTACATGGAATTCCCTCCAGAAAACACTTTATAAAAGAGGGAGATATCGTAAGCCTTGATGCAGGTGTTATTTATAAAGGATATCATTCTGACGCAGCAAGAACCCATGGAATCGGATGTATTTCTGAGGAGGCTGATAAACTGATTCGTATAACAAAGGAATGCTTTTTTGAAGCAATTAAAGAAGTCAGGGAAGGTGCTCACGTGGGAGATATTTCCAGAGCGGTTCAGACTCATGCAGAAAATAACGGGTTTTCTGTGGTGAGAGAACTGGTTGGTCACGGAGTGGGGGCGAATCTTCATGAAGATCCCCAGGTTCCTAATTTTGTTCAAAAAAGAAGGGGAGCCAGACTCCAGGCAGGAATGACATTGGCAATTGAGCCAATGATCAATGCAGGCGGACAAAATGTAAAATGGTTAGATGACGACTGGACAGTTGTTACAGAGGATGGGTCTTTATCGGCGCATTATGAGAATACGATTCTCGTTACAAAAGACGGCTGTGAATTACTGTCCGTACAGTAGGTGAATGTATGGTGGAATATAAAAAAGGTTATTTTGCCAGGTCTTTAGCAGGACATGACAAAGGCAATCTCTATATAATAATAGAAGGAACCAAAGAGACTGGCATGGATGATACCGTGTATGTCTGTGATGGAAGATGTAAGACAGTGGATCATTTGAAAAAGAAAAAAACAAAGCATATTCAAGTGATTCATTTTACAGACCCAAAGATTGCCAGCTTAATAGAAAACGGACAGCCTGTCAGAAATGAAGATATAAAATATGCGATAAAGACATATAATAAAAAGGATTGAGTCTTTTTATTGGTAAATAAAATTGCAGTTAGAGAGCAAAGGAGGATGAATCATGTCGAAAGCAGATGTAATCGAAGTAGAAGGTGTTGTAGTTGAAAAGCTGCCAAACGCCATGTTTAAAGTTGAATTAGAGAATGGACACCAGGTCCTTGGCCATATCAGCGGTAAGCTGAGAATGAATTTTATTAAAATTCTTCCTGGCGACAAAGTTACTATCGAATTATCCCCATATGATTTGACAAAAGGAAGAATCGTTTGGAGAGATAAATAAAAAAGACTTGCATTCTCAGAATGTGAGTGCTATACTTAGTTAGTCTAAGCGTTTTTGAAAGGAGAGATTGTAGATGAAGGTTAGAGCATCAGTGAAACCAATTTGCGAAAAATGCAAAGTAATCAAAAGAAAAGGCTCTGTCAGAGTGATCTGCGAAAACCCAAAACACAAACAGCGTCAGGGATAATAAAAAAGTCCTTGCTTTTTGTGACGTAATCAGTTATAATAGTTTGGCGTGAGTTTGACGCAGACAGTAATAAGTGAAGCGGCTGAGGCTTGAACCACCAGGATGGGTTGTTCGGGCTGTTTACTTATGTAAAAAACTTTAAGAAAGTTTATTAAGAATGAATGAAACAGACGAGAGGGGTCTACCGTCATTTACCTTATCTTGTCTTAATGCAATTATTAGTGGAGGTGCACAAATGGCTCGTATTTCAGGAGTTGACTTACCAAGAGAAAAACGTGTTGAGATTGGTCTTACTTATATTTATGGTATCGGAAGAACAACATCAAACCGTATTCTCGCAGAAGCAGGCGTTAATCCGGATACCCGCGTTCGTGACTTAACAGATGATGAAGTGAAGAAAATCGCTGAGATCATCAATGGTGAGCACATGCAGGTGGAAGGTGATTTACGTAGAGAAATCGCATTAAATATTAAACGTTTACAGGAGATTGGATGTTATAGAGGAATCCGTCACAGAAAAGGTCTTCCTGTTCGTGGACAGAAGACAAAAACCAATGCGAGAACGCGTAAAGGTCCTAAGAGAACAGTTGCAAATAAGAAGAAATAATAGTTAGAAGAGTTTATAACCTTAGGAGGGTTTCGTAATGGCTAAGAAAGTTGCTAAGAAAGTGACAAAAAGAAGAGTAAAGAAAAATATAGAGCGTGGACAGGCTCACATTCAGTCTTCCTTCAATAATACAATCGTAACAATCACCGATTCAGAAGGTAACGCTCTTTCTTGGGCCAGCGCAGGTGGATTGGGATTCAGAGGATCCAGAAAGTCCACACCATATGCAGCCCAGATGGCAGCTGAGACAGCTACCAAGGCAGCGCTGGTACATGGTTTAAAGACAGTAGAAGTTATGGTTAAAGGACCGGGTTCAGGAAGAGAAGCAGCGATCCGTGCCCTTCAGGCTTGCGGTCTTGAAGTAACTAGCATCCGCGACGTAACACCAGTTCCACATAACGGATGCCGTCCACCAAAAAGAAGAAGAGTCTGATTGATTAGGGAGGTACGATTAAAATGGCAGTAGATAGAACTCCAGTCCTGAAAAGATGTAGATCTTTAGGTCTTGATCCAATCTATTTGGGAATTGATAAAAAGTCCAATAGAACATTAAATAGAGCAAACAGAAAAGTAAGTGAATATGGTCTTCAGCTTCGCGAGAAACAGAAAGCAAAATTCATTTACGGTGTATTAGAAAAACCTTTCCGTAACTACTACGCAAAGGCAGAGAAAATGCGTGGACAGTCTGGTCCTAACCTTATGATTTTATTAGAGAGAAGATTAGACAACGTAATTTTCCGTATGGGTCTTGCAAGAACAAGAAGAGAAGCAAGACAGATCGTTGATCACAAGCATGTTATGGTGAATGGAAATTGTGTAAACATTCCTTCATACTTAGTAAACGCTGGTGATACCATCGAAATTAAAGAAAAATGCAAATCCTCACAGAGATACAAAGATGTCTTAGAGGTAACAGAGGGAAGATTAATTCCAGCATGGTTAGATATTAATTATGAGACTCTTTCCGGAGCTGTAAAAGAGCTTCCTACAAGAGATCAGATTGATGTACCTGTAAATGAAACTCTGATTGTCGAGTTATATTCTAAATAATAGCGGATTTTCGCTATAAAGAGATACCCTCGAAACTTCAATCACCCAAATAAAGGAGGGTCCTATTAGTGTTTGAATTTGAAAAACCGAGAATTGAGATTGCAGAGTTATCCGAAGATAATCGCTATGGACGTTTCGTTGTAGAGCCTCTTGAAAGGGGATATGGTACGACTCTTGGTAATTCTCTTAGAAGAATAATGTTATCTTCTTTACCAGGAGCCGCAGTCAGCTCTGTAAAAATTAAAGGTGTTTTACATGAGTTCAGTTCCATTCCTGGGGTAAAAGAAGACGTGACCGAGATTATCATGAACATCAAGGAGCTTGCAATCAAAAATAACAGCACGACAAATGAGCCAAAACAGGCATACATTGAATTTTCAGGAGAAGGTGTTGTAACTGCAGCAGATATTAATGCAGACAGCGATATCGAGATTCTGAATCCAGACCTTGTTATAGCAACCTTAAGCGGTGGCGCAGACAGCAAATTGGAGATGGAACTTACCATCACAAAGGGTCGTGGATATGTCGGAGCTGAGAAGAACAAATCGGAAGAACAGTCTATCGATGTGATTGCAGTAGACTCTATTTACACACCAGTAGAGCGGGTTAACCTAACAGTGGAGAATACTCGTGTAGGTCAGATTACCGATTACGATAAACTGACTCTCGATGTTTTCACCAATGGAACGCTGGCTCCTGATGAATCTGTAAGCTTAGCAGCAAAAGTGTTAAGTGAGCATTTGAATCTTTTCGTTGATCTTTCTGAGAATGCCAAAGCCGCAGAGGTTATGGTAGAGAAAGAGGATAACGAGAAAGAGAAAGTACTTGAGATGAATATAGACGAATTAGAGTTATCTGTTCGTTCTTATAACTGCTTAAAGAGAGCAGGAATCAATACAGTAGAAGAATTGACGAACAAGACTCCGGAAGATATGATGAAGGTTCGTAACCTTGGTCGTAAGTCTTTGGAGGAAGTGTTAGCCAAATTAAAGGAATTAGGCTTAAGCTTAAATCCGAGCGAAGAATAGTCTTTGCAAAGCCTGAAGTAACTTCTCCCATGTTGGGGGAAAACACTCTAGCTTAGTAACAGCGAGGAGTAGAGGTAGAGAGACCCACTTACGCTGAAGAACAGTAAGCATAGTGAATAACCATTCTAGGAGGTCCCATTATTATGGCAAAGTATAGAAAATTAGGAAGAACATCTTCCCAGAGAAAAGCATTGATCCGTAATCAGGTAACACAGCTGATCTACAAGGGAAAGATTAGAACAACAGAAGCAAAAGCAAAAGAGATCCGTAAGGTCGCTGAAGGCTTAATTGCTTTAGCTGTAAAAGAGAAAGACAATTTCGAGACAGTTACTGTTGACGCGAAAGTTGCTCGTAAAGACAAAGACGGTAAGAGAGTAAAAGAAGTTGTTGACGGCAAGAAAGTAACTGTTTACGATACAGTTCAGAAGGAAATCAAGAAGGATATGCCATCCAGACTTCATGCAAGAAGACAGATGCTGAAGGTTTTATATCCTGTAACAGAAGTTCCTACTGAAGCTGCAAAGAAAAAAGCAAACACTAAAAAGGTAGACTTAACCGAGAAGTTATTTGACGAGTACGGAACTAAGTATGCCGGACGTAACGGTGGTTACACAAGAATCATTAAGATTGGTCAGCGTAAAGGTGACGCTGCTATGGAAGTTTTTCTTGAATTAGTGTAGAGTGAACTAATAATTGCCGACCGAATGAGGGTCGATAGATTTAAGAGTCATTATTCTAAAGAATTCGTAAGAATTTGATGGATTAATGGCTCTTTTTTTATTTGATTCAATCCTATAGATTGAATTTTGCAAAAATTTAGTAAATAACTTGATATAATGAAAAAAATATGATAATATTTATCTAAATATAGAAAAACTATTTTCGGATTTTTATGTGAAATGTGTAAATCCATTAGGAAAATTGGAGGAGAGAGATGAAACGGGTAAGGAAAGGAGAACTCTTTTTTTTGATAGTATTCTTCTTGTTGCCGATATTGCCGCTACAACATGTGGAGGCTGGTACGGATACAGCACTTATGCCCACTGCTTCGAATAATTTACAAGTGAATTTGAGGCGGACATCGCAGCTTGTGGCGACAGACGGTGGATATATGCGCATTTATTATCGAAAAGAGACGAATACAGTAGGAATCGAATATTATGATTCTGCTTTTCATATTTTAAGTAAAAAAACTATTTCAATGGAGTTAGAATTGTGGGGTGGTTTCTATGCGGGATCTGATGCATATTATTTAGTGGAAGGGCAGTATAATGTGGCTGAGTCGGATACAGCAGAAGTAATTCGTGTGATTAAATATGATAGAAATTGGAATCGGATTGGTGCCGCGAAAATTACCGGCAATCCTGATCTTTTTGGCGGAGAGGTACGGATTCCTTTTAATACTGGGTGTGTGGAGTGTACAGAATACAATGGAAAATTATATGTTGTGACGGGTCATGAGGGATATGTGGATGAAAATGTTGGACAAGGGCATCAGGGCTTTTTGATGATTGCAATAGATATCACATCTATGACAGGAAAGGTTGTAAAGAGTGATTTGAGCCATTCGTTTGCACAGTTTATAGAGAATCAGGGCTCTGATTTATATGTGTTGGAACAAAGCGAGGGACATCATTGTACACAGCTTTCTAAATTAAGCACGGATACATTCAAAGGTGAAGCACTGAGCGTTCTCCACTATGGAGGTGTCAGAACATCCTCAAGAGCGATTAACTGTTTTGCCAGTGTGGATGGTTTAGCCTTGTCATCGGATCATGTACTTTGTCTTGGAACATCCATTGATCAATCACAGTATGATAATGTTACAAGACAGACAGCACATAATATTTATCTGACTGTAACACCAAAGGAAAATTTTACAGAGGAAGCAACGAAAGTTATATGGCTTACCAATTATATTGGAGAGGGAAAATCTTTTTTGGGGACTCATATTACAAAAATTAATGATAATCGTTTTTTGATTATGTGGGAGGAGTATAACACAAAAGGAACTGTTAGTAGTGACGATTCCCTGACTAGCAGTCTCCTTCATTACATTTTTGTAGATGGAGAGGGAAATAGAATAAGCCGGGAGTTTACAGATTCAAAATCAATCTCTGATTGTCAGCCAATTGTAAATGGTTCGAAGGTGGTTTATTATGCTTCTAATGGGAATATAGTAGATTTTTATTCAATTGATTCCCAGACCGGTGTGGCCAGCAAAAAGATATTCCGTATAATGGGAGAACATGCTACTTGGGATTATTCAGATGGAGTGCTTACCATATCGGGAAGCGGTAAAACATCAACAGATGAAGATATATATCGGACACCGATATCAACAGCACTTTTTGGAATATCCAATTTTAACAAAATGTGGTCGCATATCGAAGATCAAGTGGAAAAGATTGTGATTCAAGCAGGAATTCAGAGTATAGGTGAGAGAACATTTCAAGGGTTGGAAAGCTATACGGAAGTTGTGATTGAACCAGGATTAAAAGAAATTAAAAAAGAAGCATTTTATGGCTGTAATAAATTAAAGAAAATTGAAATCCCATCCAGTGTGACAACATTGGGAGATAGCATATTATGGACAGGAGAATGTTGGGCCCCAGATCTTAGACCAGTGCAAAAGGCAGCTATTTATACAGAAGATAATTCTGCAGCAATGGATTATGCAATAACAAACAAACTTAAATATTATATTTCATTGGATTCTGCAAAAATAAGTGGATTGGAGGCAAATTATGTTTATGAAGGCAAAAGAATAGAACCTTCGCCGATCGTAAAAATAGGAGATCATATACTGGAAAAAGATACGGATTATTCCGTGACTTATCAAAATAATGATAAAATAGGAACTGCCACAGTGATTGTTGAGGGGAGTGGTCAATATTCAGGAGGACATTATCTGGGAACCTTGACTGCTGATTTTCAGATAGTTGCACCAGCTCAAAAGACGAATCCTGCTGACAGTGGAACGAATCTTGTTGCTCGTGGAACGAAGCATACAGACAGTAAAACCCGAATCATCTATAAAGTCACGAAACAGGGTGCTGCAGTTGCACTGATGAGCGGTAAGAATGTCAAAGCTTCAACAGTAACGATTCCGGCTAAGATTAAACTCAAAGGAGTGACTTACAAGGTGACTTCAATCTCGGCCAATGCATTTAAAAATAATAAGAAAGTGAAGAAAGTAGTCATTTCTTCCAACATCACCAGTATTGGATCCAGTGCTTTTTCGGGTTGTACATCTCTTCGTACAATGCAGATTGGAACGGGAGTTAAGACAATAGGGGCAAAGGCATTTTACAACTGCACAAATCTTACTTCCATTAAGATTCAGACGATGAAATTGACGTCTAAGAGTATCGGAAGCAAAGCATTTCAAAAGGCTGGAAAGAAAAATTATAAAAAGCTTTCTGTAAAAGTACCGAAAAAGAAAGTATCAGTATATAAGAAATTATTGCGAAAGAAAGGCCTATCTACTAAGGCAGTTGTGAAGAAATAGTGCATTAGGACGCAGATTTTGTTTCGTAAGATAACAGGAGGGAAAACAGATGAAAAAAAGAATGAGAAAAGTAAGATATCTATTATCAGCAATCGCAATTTTAACAGTATTTTGTGGAATAAACGCATTTGCAGCAGATAGAGATGTTGATTTGGCAGAGAATACCTGGGCTGTGAAGACAGATGAATCCTTTGATACAATCGATTATAAAATAACGATTCCATCTACAGGATATATCAAGACAAACACATATGGTCTGGTATATGGGAAAAAAACATGGATGGATATTCAGTTCTTAGATAAGAATAAGCAGGCAATTAATGAAAATTGGCCTGATTTGAGTTCCGAAACACATTATTATGCAGTTAAAAAAGGAGTTTATTATATTCGGGTTCCTGTCAGCGGACAAACACCATATCAATATCAGCTGCGTTATGATTTTGTAAAAGTATCAGAAAAGAGCGGAACAAAGAAGAGTAAGGCAGTCACAATTAAAAAGAATAAAACGATAACAGGTTTGATTCAGAGTGGAGAAGCATTAAAGAAATATGACTGGTATAAAATAAAGCTGACAAAAGCACAGAAAGTTACTTTATCTTTTACTGGATATGGGACAGATTATATTTGTTATGAAGTAATTCCAGCCAATAAAAAAGCTGAAATTTCGCTCATCTCACTTAACAGTGCCGCAAAGGAGTATTCTTTGAATCAAACAAATAAGTATAAAACTTTTAAGAAGTTAGCGAAAGGTACATATTATATTCGGGTTTACAAAAATACCGGAGGCACTGCGGCTAAAGTTGACTGTGGCATGTATAAAATTAAATGGAAATAACGTTTTTTCGGCGGTCGTATTGACCGCCGATTTTGTTTTTGTTCTGTTTTCGTCCAAATTTGAACGGAATGAGGAATCTATTATAGAACAGTGTGAGAAATCCACTCACCGCTTGCAGAGTAAGGGAAAGTAAGTTATAATAAACTCTTGAAATGTAAGTGATAGACTGGAGGATGGCAATGAATATTATTAAGGTGAAAGACCTTATTTTTCTATATCGAAAAAAAGATGAAAATGGAGAAGTGGTACAGGAAATCAGAGCGGTTGACGGAGTGGACCTTGAAGTAGAAAAGGGCGATTTTGTCGCTATTCTTGGACACAATGGCTCTGGAAAATCTTCTCTTGCAAAGCATATAAATGGTATTTTGTTTCCGACAGAAGGACATGTATATGTGAATGAAAAAGACACGAAAGATCCGGCTGAGATCTGGCATATCCGCCAGACGGCAGGTATGGTGTTCCAGAACCCGGATAATCAGATTATCGGTTCCATTGTGGAAGAAGATGTGGCTTTTGGTCCGGAGAATCTGGGGGTTCCGACAGAAGAAATCTGGGAACGGGTTGGAAGATGTCTAAAGGCTGTGAATATGGAGGCGTTTCGGGAATCCTCTCCAAATAAATTGTCTGGTGGCCAAAAACAGCGGGTAGCCATTGCCGGAATTATGGCGATGGAACCGGAATGTATCGTTTTAGATGAACCGACTGCCATGCTTGATCCGAGGGGAAGACAGGATGTGATCAGCACAGTGCATGAATTAAACGAAAAGAAAGGGATTACGATTCTTTTAATCACCCATAATATGGACGAAGTAATAGGTGCAGATAAAGTATTTGTTATGGATAAGGGAAAAGTAGTTATGAATGGAACACCGAGAGAAATCTTTGAACAGGTTGAGAAAATCAAAAGCTATGGTTTGGAAATCCCTCATGCTACAGAGCTTGCCTATCAACTGCGGTGTAAAGGACTGCCCCTGCCAAAGGATATATTAACAAGAGAGGAATTGGTGGAAGCGATATGTCAATTAAATTAGAACATTTATCCCATCAGTACAGCCAGAATAGTGCTTCTAGCAGATATGCCATTGAAGATATCAATTTGACGATTGAAAAGGGTGAATTTATCGGACTAATCGGTCACACTGGTTCGGGAAAATCTACCTTAATTCAGCATTTGAATGGACTTTTAAAGGCAACGGGTGGAAGTTATACATTTGATGGCGAAGATGTTTATGCAGAAAATTATAATATGAAAAAACTTCGCAGTAAAGTAGGCATGTCTTTTCAGTATCCGGAACATCAGCTATTTGAAGTTACAGTTTTAAAGGATGTGTGTTTTGGACCGATGAATATGGGCCTTACGGAAGATGAGGCAATTATTGAGTCAAAAAAAGCATTGGAGGCGGTAGGACTTTCAGAAGAATATTATGAAAAGTCACCTTTTGAACTCTCCGGAGGGCAGAAAAGAAGGGTGGCAATTGCAGGAGTACTTGCGATGAATCCGGAATATTTTATTCTCGATGAGCCTACGGCAGGGTTGGATCCGGTGGGGAGAGACCGTATCTTAAATTTAATTTATGAACTTCATAGAGAACGAAATATGACTATTATCCTTGTGTCTCACAGTATGGAAGATGTGGCTCGTTTCGCGAAAAGACTGCTCGTAATGAATCAGGGGCATCTTATGTTCGATGCTCCGCCGGTGGAAGTGTTTCGACACAAAAAAGAGTTAGAAGAGATGGGGCTTTCCGCTCCGGAGACTTCCTATGTCATGGAGGAGCTTCATAAAAGAGGATTTTCAGTTGATTTAGATGCAATTACAATGGAACAGGCAAGAGACAGCATTTTACAGGCAGTGAAGGGAGGAAAGGCGTTATGATGCGTGACATTACGATTGGACAGTATTACCGTGCTGATTCCCCCATTCATCGCTTAGACCCCAGAGTAAAGTTAGCGGGAACATTTTTCTTTATGATTAGCTTATTTTTTCAGAAAAGTATTCTTACTTATGTTTTGGCGGTACTTGCTCTTGTTGCGGTGGTGAAGATTTCAAGGGTGCCATTTTCCTTTATGGTGCGGGGATTAAAACCAATTCTTTATATTTTATTGTTTTCTGTCCTGATTAATATGTTTTTTGTGCCGGGTGTGGTAATTGCGAAGCTGTGGATTTTTCAGATCACAAGGGAGGGTGTTATTCAGGCGGCATTTATGGGTCTCCGTTTGATTGTTTTAATCTTAGGTGCCTCCTTGTTGACGTTGACTACGACACCGAATCAGCTCACAGATGGGTTAGAGAAAATGTTTGGCTGTCTGAAAAAGATAAAGATTCCGGTTCATGAAATTGCTATGATGATGTCAATTGCATTGCGTTTTATTCCGATTTTGACAGAGGAGACAGATAAAATTATGAAAGCCCAGATGGCTCGTGGTGCAGACTTGGATTCCGGTAATTTGATACAGAAAATCAAAAGTATGGTGCCGATCCTTGTGCCTCTTTTTGTAGCGGCAATTCGACGTGCCAATGACCTTGCCATGGCGATGGAAGCGAAATGCTACAATGGAAGCGATGGAAGAACAAAGATGAAACCACTTGTTTATGCAAAAGCAGACAAAACAGCTTATGGTATTGAACTTTTCTATATCGCAGCCATGATTGGATTGGCCTTTGTGTCGAGAAGAATTGGTCTGAGTTTTTAACAGTAAGCGTTTGCATAGAGCTTATATAATAAACAGGGGGAGAAAATGAAGAGATATAAACTGATTGTGGCATATGATGGGACGAATTACAGCGGATGGCAGTTGCAGGAGAATGCACCGACAATTGAAGGCGTAGTAAATGAAGGATTGAGTCGTCTTTTAGGACAGCCAATTCAGGTAATTGGCGCCAGTCGGACAGACGCCGGAGTACATGCCTGTGGAAATGTAGCTGTTTTTGATGCAGAGACGACGATTCCCGGTGACAGAATAAAATATGCTCTAAATTCTCTGCTTCCACCAGATGTGCGTATTATGGATTCGGAAGAGGTGGATGACGAATTTCATCCCCGTTTTTGTGATACAGTAAAAACCTATGAATACGTAATTTTAAATACGAAAGATCCGCTTCCGATGCGACGACTCTATACCTATTGGTATTCCCGGCCTTTAGATGTGGAGAAGATGAGGAAGGCAGCACAGCAGATTCCGGGAAAAAAAGATTTCAAGAGTTTTTGTGCAGCAGGAGCGCAGGTAAAAACTACGATAAGAAATGTGACAGATGTCCGGGTAAGAAAAGAGGGAGATTTGATTACCATTCAGGTAAAAGGGGAAGGCTTTCTCTATAACATGGTAAGAATTATAGCAGGTACCTTGATTAAGATAGGAGACGGCAGCTGGAATCCGGAAAAGATGACAGAAATTATAGAAAGCAAAGACCGCACCAAGGCAGGTCCAACGGCCCCGCCTCAAGGGCTTACCCTTGTCAAAATTGAATATATTGGTTAAAAGAGAATCCCGGCTTCCATGTAAAATATGGAAAACCGGGATTTTTTCATAAAATGAAAAGGATGGGTGCTGCCATTTGATCAGCTGATTATTATTTAATGCCTAAAAGAGCATTAATCTTGTCTAAATCAAATCCGACTACTTCTTCTCCCTTGATGACCGTTACGGGAACGCCAGTGTAGCCTCGTTCGTTCATAAATTTCTGTCCATCTTTATTTTCCTTTAAATTAATTTCTTCAAAAGGAATTTCGTGTTTGGAAAGATGACGTTTTACCTGTTTGCAATAGCCACAGGCAGGCATGGTATAAATCTTTACAGCTGTCTGATCGGAAGTGGTTTCCGGTGCAGATGCAGCAGTATCAGTATTCTGTTTACCGAATAAAATATCTTTTAATCCCATTGTAAATTCTCCCTTAATGATTTGTTGTCATGAGGATAGTTTGTTATAGAATAGAGGATGCCTGTTTTATAAACAGGGGCTGTCCTTTTTATAACAAATCATCGCCCTCCTGCCAGTTGATTGGACAAAGACCACCTGTCTGGAACGCTTTGAGTACACGGATTGTTTCATCTACGCTTCGTCCAACATTGGTATCCTGTACTACGTTGTAGCGAACCTGTTGGTCTGGGCCAATGATGAAAAGACCTCTTAATGCAATGCCCTCTTCCTCAATTAATACGCCATAATCCTTGGCAACCTTCATTGTCTTATCGGAAGCAATCGGGAATTTTAATTTGCCTAAATCGCCTTCAATCCATGCCTGATGAGAATATTCACTGTCACAGCTTACAGCCAGGATATCTGCCTTAAGCTCAGTAAACTCTTCATAGCGTTCACTGAATGCAGTGATCTCAGTTGGGCATACAAATGTGAAATCTAAAGGATAAAAAAACATGACAAGCCATTTATCCTTGTAATCGTCTAAAGAGACATCAATAAAATCATATCCATCGCCAGTCACTGCTTTCATTTTAAAATCAGGTGCTGTTGTTCTTACCAATCGTTTCATATAAAAAACCTCCTTTTTCCTGTTGCTGTTTTTAAAAAATTATGATATAATTAGTATAACACAAATTAAGAATAATTACTATAATTAATTTGCGAAATTTTTCGAATAGGAAAAGGAGGGTTAAACATGGCAACAGATTGTCCACAGTGCCACTATCAGCAGCCGGAGAAGGAAGAGAAGAACGCAACAGATTGCCCACAGTGTCATTACCAGCAGGAGGAAGCTCCAGCTAAGACAGAAGAGTGTCCATCTTGTTTCTATCAGCCTAAGAACGACTAGTGAATAGACAAGCACCAAAATAGAACCGGGATCCTAATGGTCCCGGTTTTTTTCTTGGAAAGGGCGCAGGGGTAGATCGTCCTGCATGGAAGGATTTGTAAAACAGGATATAATCTGTTTTACAGCATTTAAATAAACCATGTTACTTTTTCTTTTGTGATAAACGAGCCTAAAGGATCGATTCCACAGAGCGGATTGGTTTGAAAAGGCAATAAATTCCCCGCTTTGTAACTCTTTTGTGAGCAGCCGGGCGGAAATCAGAGTCAGACATAGATTTTCCCGGAGTGCATTTTTGATTGCATCCGGAGTGTGGGATTCAAAACGGACATGGATGGGGATACCATGGGAGGAAAGAAAGCGTTCTAGTAATTCTCTGG
This sequence comes from Lachnospiraceae bacterium, assembly GCA_030526985.1. GTDB lineage: Bacteria > Bacillota > Clostridia > Lachnospirales > Lachnospiraceae > SIG292. The sequence continues at coordinate 36,854 of JAUNBT010000002.1, forward strand.
TTCCACTTCCATCTTCCCGAATGGCGAAATCCTGCTGGTTTAAATCGTCCGGACTAAGTGCAGAAAGAGAAGCTAAGGGATGATTTTTGGAACAGGCCAGTACGAGAGGGTCATCTAAGATAGGATGGGTGATAAGATCCGGACTCTTTATGATGCCTTCCACGATTCCGGTGTCTAATTCCATATTTAAAAGTTTTTCCTCTACCTCTTTTGTATTTCCAACAAAAGCATAGATATCAAGAGCAGGAAACTGCTCTTCTAATTGTTTGACGGTCTGTGATAAAATACTGCCGCCGACAGAAATGGTCGCACCGAGATGATATTTTTCCCGGTGTTTTTTTGTGAGCATATTTTCTTCTAATAAATCAAACTGGGAAATGAGCGGCTTGGCATAAGAATAGAGCAGGCGGCCACTTTCCGTAATAAACAGTTTTTTGGAAAAACGTTCAAACAAAAGAATATGATAATGTTCCTCCAATTCGTGTATGGCCTGACTAACAGAAGGCTGGGTAATATAGAGCTTTTTTGCGGCGGCATTCATCTTGCCGGTTTCCACAACAGCAATAAAAATCTTTAAGTGGCGTATGGTCATAAGCAAATCCTTTCTTAGTATAGGTAAAACTTATCAACTATATAATATTATAATATTTTACATATAAATACACAAGTGTTAAAATAATAACAGAGTAATGAGAATAATTGTGCAGTAAAGTTAGAAAGGAGCGGTAAGAAGATGAAAGTATTAGTGATTGGCGGTGTTGCTGCGGGAACAAAAGCAGCAGCCAAATTAAAACGGGAAAACCGGGATGCAGAGGTCAGGATTCTTACAAAGAGCGAGGAGATTTCCTATGCAGGATGCGGTCTTCCTTATTATGTAGGGGATTTGATTGAAACAAGAGAACAGTTGATTGTCAATACACCGGCAAAATTTGCAAAGCTGACGGGAGCTGCAGTAGAAACAGGAATGGAAGCCGTTGCTGTAGACAAAACGAAAAAAACAGTGACAGCAAAGAACGTAAAAACAGGGGAAGAGAAAGAATATTCTTATGATAAGTTGGTGATTTCTACCGGTGCTTCTCCAATTAAACCACCAATATCCGGTATTGATTTAGAACAGGTTTATTATATGCGTACACCGGACGATGCACAGGCATTAAAGGATGCAGTGGCTGCCGGAAAAATCAAAAGAGCGGTTGTGGCCGGCGGCGGATTTATTGGTCTTGAGGTGGCAGAAAACCTTTCTTCCCACAATATAAAAACAACGATTATCGATATGGCTCCCCAGATTCTGCCGGGGTTTGATCCGGAAGTGGCAGAATATGTTGAAAATTATCTGGGTGATAAAGGAATTATCGCTCTCACCGATACGAAATTAGAAGAGATATTGGGAGAGGGAACTGTAAGCAAAGTCAAAACTAACAAAAGAACAATCAAGGCTGATGCCGTGATTTTATCGCTTGGTATCCGCCCGAATACTGACTTTTTGCAGGGAAGCGGCATTGAGCTTACACCAAATAAGACGGTCAAAGTGGACGACCATATGAGAACCAACGATAAAGACATCTATGCCATGGGTGACTGTGCTATGGTGACAAACCGGATTACGAAAAAAGAAGCATGGTCTCCGATGGGATCCTCTGCCAATATAGAAGGAAGATTAGCGGCCAGAAATATAAATGGCGGCGATTGTGCTTATCCGGGTGTTTTAGGTACTGGTATTGTAAAGCTTCCAGGACTGAACGCAGGACGGACTGGGCTAAGTGAGACAGCGGCAAAGGAAGCAGGGTTTGATCCGATTTCTGTTGTGACGGTGGTGGATGACAAAGCCCATTATTATCCGGGAGCTGGAAATTTCCTCGTTAAAATGGTAGCAGATCAAACAAGTGGAAAATTCTTAGGGCTTCAGTGCCTGGGTGCCGGAGCAGTCGATAAGATGATTGACATTGCAGTGATGGCTCTTAGCCTGAATGCTTCTATTTCTGATATGGAGCATCTGGATTTCGCTTATGCGCCGCCATTTTCCACTGCGATTCATCCATTTGTCCATACAGTCAACATTTTATTAAATAAAATGAGTGGAGAATTTGAGACATTTACACCGGCTCAGTTTGCGGCAGGAGAGGCGAAAGAATATAAAATAATCGATGCGGCTATGGCGCCATCCATAGAAGGAGCTCCGTTTGTCAATTTGACGGATGTGGAAGGTCCGGTAGATGGACTTGGAAAAGACGAGAAGCTTTTGTTAGTTTGTACAAAGGGAAAACGTGCATATTTGCTTCAGAACAGATTAAAATATTATGGATATACCAATACCCGTGTATTAGAAGGCGGAGAGATGTTTAACAAATACCAGTTAGAGGATAAATAGGAGGTTTTCATGGCAACACTTACAATCAGCAAGGAAGACGAAAAAAGAGTAAAAGCAATGGGTTTTTTGAGTAACAAGGGGACAGATAATTTTTCTGCCCGTGTCATTACGGTGAACGGAAGAATTTCAGCAGAGCAGTATATGGCAATTGGTGAAGCAGCACAAAAATATGGGGATGGAAATCTTGTTTTTACAACCAGACTTACTGTTGAAGTGCCGGGAATTCCATATGAAAAAATTGAGGCATTTAAAGAATTTATTGAGTCAAAAGGACTTACGACAGGCGGAACCGGATCTAAGGTCCGCCCGGTCGTTTCCTGTAAAGGGACAACCTGTCAGTATGGATTGATTGATACCTATGATTTATCAACAAAGATTCATAAAGCATTTTATGAGGGATACCGTCAGGTAAAACTTCCCCACAAATTCAAAATTGCAGTGGGTGGATGTCCGAATAACTGTGTAAAACCGGACTTGAATGATATGGGAATCATCGGACAGCTTGTGCCAAATTTTGACGAGGATATGTGTAACGGATGTAAGAGATGTTCGATTGAAAAGGTCTGTCCAATCGGCGCAGCACGGGTTGTGGATGGAGTTTTAGAGATTGATAAAAATCTGTGCAATAACTGTGGACGGTGTGTTGGAAACTGTCATTTTGACGCAATTGAGGACGGAACACCGGGATACAAGATTTACATAGGCGGAAGATGGGGAAAGAGTGTTGCCAAAGGCCAGGAACTTCGCAAAATTTTCTCTTCCGAGGAAGAAGTCATGAGTGCCATTGAAAAAACAATTCTTTTATTTCGGGAACAGGGAAAGACAGGAGAGCGTTTTGCTCAGACAATTGATCGTCTTGGCTTTGATCATGTGGAAAAAGAGATTCTTTCCGATGATATACTGAGCCGTAAGGAAGAAATACTAAATGCAAAACTGCATGAGACAGGCGGAGCGACCTGTTAAAGAGAAAGAATAGGAACAGGGTGTCATTTCACAAAGAGATGGCACTCTTTTTTTAAGAAAAAATTGCGTTTATTTTAAAGTTTTCTTTCTTTATTTTATTGGAAATGTTATTTGCAACATACTTGGTACCATGCTATAATAAAACAAGAATGCAAAAAATATGTTCGTAGGGAGAGTATTTTAGGAAGTTTCGATAGAAAAGTGGTGTTAAGTATGATTGATCAGGAGAAATTAGTGACGATGACCCAGTTAGCCCTTTATGAGAAGAAGAAAGGCCAGGTGGATCTTTTAGTATACAGCTATCGTCGGGAAGATTTTGTGCGTTTTCAGGGATTGAAGACGATGATTGCGGCAACAGTAGCATTTATTCTCATTGTTGGATTTATTGCGGCGTGGAATATTGATGTGGTCATTGCGAATTTTGATACATATAATTATACGAAGATTGGTGCTGCCCTGTTGGCAGCATATATTGTATTTTTGGTTTTTTTTACAAGAATCACATCCAGTCAGAGCAAAGAACTTTATAACCAGGCGAGACCGAGAGTCAGACGGTATTACCGGAGTTTGAATCGGTTAGAGAAGTTCTATGACAAAGAAGAAAAGATGCAGAAAGAATTTGAGAAAGGCGAATGGCGGGATGGAAAATAAAACAACAGCGGCGATTCTGAGAATGCGAAGAGAGATTCAGGAGTTTTGTCAGAAGCATAGCAGATTATTAAGAATAGTTTCAAAATTTATCGTATCATTCCTGCTTTTTTATACAATCAATGATTTGTATGGAGGAAAAGGCGGGACCGCACTGATGATTGCGTTGGCATTAGCTGTAATCTGTGCAGGACTGCCTATGCGGTATGCATATTTATTCAGTGTTTTACAAACAGCAGTATATTTATATCAGGTTTCCTGGGACGTGCTGGCATTTTATTTGGCAGCAGTACTCCTTTCCTATCTGATGATTTGCAGAATCAGGCCGGAAGCAGGTGTGATTATTGCTTTTGCTCCATTGTTTTTCCAGATGAAACTGCCATTTTTGCTTCCACTTTTGGTTGGAATGTTTTCTAATATGTTTGGAATCGGGGCAATGATATTTGGTGTGGCATTTTACTATTTTGGTATTTATGTACAGGATGTCGCGTTGCTTTTGAATGCGGCAACAGGAGATGAGAATATTATTGCAGTAAAAAATGTGATGGAGGCTTTTTCAAAGGATCAGCAGTGCATGCTCTTAATGGCAGCTTTTGTCGTGGCAGCTGTTGTGATGTATCTGGTTTATCATCAGTCATTTGATTATGCCTGGTATATAGCGATATTAGCAGGTGGTCTTGTCGGATTTTTTGTTTATCTGGCAGGAGGATTGATTTTTGATATCCAAAGCCGTAATGTAGGTTATATGGTGGGGATTTTAGGAGCCATGATTGTGGCTGCCGTGATACAATTTTTTCGATGTATCATTGATTATGGTAGTGTGGAATATATTGAGTTTGAAGATGATGAGTATTATTATTATGTGAAGGCAGTTCCCAAAGTGACTGTGTTAGGGGAAGATTTTGTTGCGGCTCAGAACATAGCAGAGGAGAGAACTGTCAGAAAGTTTACGCAGGAAGATGACAAATAATGTTGGAAGGTGTTCAATGTGGATAATATAATTGCATTATTGAAACGATATAGCGATAGTTCGGCGATGCCCAATATTGAATTGACGGACATTATAGAGATTATTATTATTTCTTTTATTGTCTATCAGATTATCCGCTGGTTCAAGAGTTCTCGTGCATGGATGATTGTAAAGGGAATTGTCGTTTTACTGGTTTTTACTTTGATTTCTATCTTTTTTCAGTTTGATACGATTTTGTGGATGTTAAGTAATTCTGTGGCTTTTGCGATTACAGCGGCAGTTATTATTTTCCAGCCGGAGCTTCGCCGGGCTTTGGAGGAGCTTGGAAGGAAGAATCTGGTTGCCTCTTTTTTATCTTTTGACAGTCCGCGGGAGGAAGAAGGATTTAGTGAAAAGACCATCAATGAGATCATAAAGGCTGTGGTTGAGATGGGAAAAGCCAAGACAGGTGCCTTGATTGTGATTGAACAGGCCGTTGCCTTAGGGGAATATGAGAGGACTGGGATTCATTTGGATGCGGTTGTCAGTTCCCAGCTTTTAATTAATATTTTTGAACATAATACACCGCTTCATGACGGAGCGATTATTGTTCGGGGCAACCGGATTGTGTCGGCAACCTGTTATCTGCCTCTTACAGACAGCTTGGAGCTTGGCAAAGAACTTGGAACCCGCCATCGGGCAGCTGTGGGAATCAGTGAAGTATCCGATTCCTATACTATAGTTGTGTCCGAGGAGACAGGCGGTATTTCATTAGCTCATGAGAGAAGTCTGATTCGGAATTTAAACGGGGCGGATGTGAAAGACATTTTAATGAGAAGTATAGAAACAAGAAATAATGAGAAGAGTAAGTTCAAGTTATGGAAAGGACGTCGGAGCCATGAAGATAAAGTTCAGTAATAATTTTGGCACGAAGATATTATCTGTGGCGATTGCTTTGATTCTCTGGTTCATAGTAGGTAATATCAACGATCCGGTAAAGACAGAAACTTTTACCAGCATCCCGGTAGAAATCACCAATGAGGATGTGTTAGAGAGCATTAATAAAGTATATGAGATTACAGAAGGTGATACAGTCAATGTTACCGTAAGGGGAAAAGAAAGTATAGTGCAGAAGCTGACAAAAGATGATTTTACAGCAACGGCAGACCTTTCTAAATTATCCATTGTAAATGCAGTGCCAATCGATATATCAGTGGTATCGGGAAGCTTATCTGCGAGTGAGATTGCCCAGGTAGATTTGACTCTTGGAAGAATAAACACGGTAAAAGTGGAGATTGAAGACCGGGAATCAACCATGCTTCCGGTTACGGTGGAGACAACAGGAGAGGTAGCAGATGGTTATGCAATTGGCAGTAAGACATCCTCACCGAATATGATTGAAGTGTCTGGTTCTGCCAGTCTTATAAAACGGTTAAAAGAGATTAAGATTCAGGTTGACGTAGAGGGTGCTAATGAGGACGTATCTTCCAGACAGTCCGTAGCCTTTTATGATCAAAACGGAGATAAGGTGGAATCCACCTCGATTGATTGTGATATCGCAGCAGTGGATGTAAAGATTGAGCTTTGGAAGACCAAGGAAATTCCTGTTTCCATGGAGACAACAGGGGAAGTTGCGGATGGATATGGAATATCTACCTTCGAATATGAACCAAAGACTGTGACGGTAGCCGCAGCAAAAGATGATCTGGATAAGATTGATGAGTTTACGTTAGATCCGCTAGATGTCAGTGGACAGTCAAAGAATATAGAAAAGACAATAACAGTAGATAGTGCATCATTGCCATCCGGTGTTATTTTCCCGGATAATACCATTGATATTGTGGCTACAGCGGTGATTGAGCAGATTGTCTCAGAGAAAATATCTCTGAATGCAGATGATATTGAAGTAAGAGGATTAGAGGATGGGCAGAAAGCTTCCTTTGGAGGAAAGACTTATACGATTCAGGTGGAAAGCTTTGCGAGCAAACTAACCAATGTTGATGGAACCTCCTTTGAGCCTTATGTGGAAGTCAGTGAGATTGATGCAGAGACCGGAAGAGCTCCGATTCATCTTACGAATCCTTCCGGTGTAACTGTGACGAATAATGTGACTGCAAAGATAACTGTGGAATAAAAGCAGAAGCGAAAGCAGAGTGCGTAACTTTTATTTTTGTTTAGTATCCATGGCCGATACAGATGGAGAAGATGTAGATTTGTGGGACACCATGAGATTTTAACAGCCTGGATAAAGCTTCCATTGTGGAGCCGGTTGTATAGATGTCGTCAATCAGCATGACCTTTTGAAAAGGAAGAGCTTGATCTTTGTAGGCAGGATGAATGTCAAATGCCTGAGACAAGTTGTGTAAACGTTCGGCGGGGGACAAAATCTTTTGCGGCAGGGTGTTGATGGTGCGGATTAGGAGAGAATCACTGACGGGAATAGAGAGAGTATTTCCAATAGAATGAGCAAAGAGCGAGGCTTGATTGTAGCCTCGCTTTTTTTCTCTTTTTGGGTGGACAGGAACAGGAAGCAGGACATCAAGACTAAGGCTGGAAAATAAAGAGCCGTAAGCTTTTATTGTTTCATCGGCATAGAATTGAAGATAGGAGCGCTTGTTTTTGTATTTTACAGCGGAAAGAGAAGGCTTGGTTACAGAATCATAGACAGCTAAGGAAAATCCACGGGAGAAAGTTTTCGGATGGGTGAGACAATCGTGACAGAATTCCTGTTCCTCCGATTCTAGTGGTTTCCCACAGGAGTAACAGGTTGGCTGATGGATAAAAGAGATAGATAAATAGCAGTCAGGACAGACAGAAGTTCCTGAGGGAGGAATCTGACCGCAGATAGGGCAGCGGGGTGGATAGAGAAAGGAGAGAAGCTCTCTCACTTTCCTATGCCTTTCCTGTGCTGCCATGGCCGCCTCTATCCTTGTTTCCTAAGATGTCTGTCTCCTCAAAGGTAAAGGATGGCTGGTGGGCCATAATACGGAACTGGCAGATTCTATCGTTGACAGAAATAGTGGTGTCTCTCATGGCAAGTGCCGGGAAAAACCACTGGTCATTCTCCCCGCAGTAGGTTTCATCGATGACCCCCATACTGTTTGTCTGTATGATACCAAAGTTTTTAAAGGTGCTGCTTCTTGGAACAACGTGGGCCTCATACCCCTTTGGAAGTTCCATGGCAACCCCTAAGGGAATTAATTTAAATTCCCCGGCTTTTAAGGAAATATCTTCGGCAGCCCTTAAATCAATCCAGTCTGATTTGCCGTCGATATATCGGAGTTTTTCGATTTTGTCGGTAAAATATTTAATCTTAATGTGCATAAAATGTTCCTTTCATTTTCGTAGAGTACAGTTTTATTTGCGGCGAGGGAAGCGGGTACGCTGATAATGCGTTGGTTGCTGCTTCCCCGCCAATGAAGTTTTGTATTCTTTTTGGCTTCTATGAATTTACCATCTATCAGGACATCAATATAGGGGAGGAATGGAAGGTCTTTGATTTCCTCCCAGAGGTATCCGGTATAAAGCCAGATTGTTTTATCTGGAAAACGCTCTTTTACCTCTTTTGCTAATGCACCGATGGCAGCCCTGTTTGAACAAAAGAGAGGATCCCCACCGCTTAAAGTAAGGCCAGAGATATATGGCTTTGCCAAGGCTTCAAATAACTCTGCTTTTGCTTCCTCGTCGAAAGGAAGTCCTTCTTCCGGATTCCAGGTAATGGGGTTATGGCAATTCTTACAGTGGTGGCTGCAGCCAGAAACCCAGAGAACAGTCCGAAGTCCCTCTCCATTCAGCATATCATCTTTTGTAATATTATGGTAATTCATCTTACATACTCTTCCTTTCTGCAATTTCCGCCATCTTGGCGTCGTTTAAACGGGTGTCTCCTTTTACTCTGGAATAGGAAAGATAACCGTTCATTCGGTCAATCTTAGTCAGGTTGCGGCTGCCGCATTCCGGGCAGACATCCATCTCAAGCTCTTCATGTCCGCAGTCGTCACAGTAGGATAGGGAAAGGTTGACGCCTTCATAAAAGCCCATATCCATTGCCCGGCGAACCAAAGTACGAATCGCATCTAAATTGTAGTCAATTGGATATTTTACATATTGTATTTTTCCGCCATTAGACAGCTCCCAGAAGCGATGTTCTAAGTCCTGTTTTTGGATTGGAGTAATATTCTCTGTTACATGGCAGTGGAATCCATTGCTGACATATTCCCGGTCAGATACATTTTCAATAATGCCATATTTTTTGCGGAACTGTTTTACCTGAAGACCGCATAAATTCTCTGCCGGAGTAGCATAAATAGCATAAAGATGCCCGTCTTCTTCCTTAAATTCATTTACCTTATCATTAATGTGCTGAAGAACTTCCAAAGCAAACTGGCCGTCTTCCACAAGAGATTTCTTATTGTGGAGCTGTTGAAGTTCATTAAAAGCGGTAATACCAAAGGAGGCAGTCGCTGTTTTTAATAAAGGTTTAATCTTATCGTGAAGCCCCAGATTGCCACCTAGAAAACCGCCTTCGCAGTAAGCTAAAGGATTGGTGGAAGCTTTCATCTCACCTAAATATTCGTAGGTGCGGATATGCAGCTTGCGGATTAAATTGAGGTAATAGTCGAGAACTTCGTAAAAATCCCGGCTTTCCTGTTGTGCCTTCGCATAAATCATAGGAAGGTGAAGACTTACGACACCGATATTAAAACGGCCGACAAAGATTGGCTTATCTGTCTCATCTGCCGGTTCCATACCGCCCTTTTCATACCATGGGGATAAAAAGGCACGACAGCCCATGGGACTGATGATCTGACCGTATTTTTTATACATGCTGGAGATATAGCCTTCTCCCGTAAGACTTAACCAATCCGGGTACATAGTCTTAGAAGAGCAGAGAATTCCTTCTTCAAATACATCCTCTAACTCTTTTCCTGGTCCATGAAGATTCTCATCATAAAGAAAAACAATCTTCGGGAAAAGTACTGGCTTTTTCTGGCCTTTCTTTCCCTGTCCCTTTCGTCTGACCTGAAGCATGGAAATGGTGGCCATTTTTGCAAAACGTCCTGTTCCTGTGCCGGCGGTTACTGTGATGAAAGGATAATCTCCACGGCTGGAGGAAACACTGTTGAATTTATATTCTAATCCCTGAAATCCCTGCATAAATTCGTATTTGACATCTTTTAGGGCTTCCGCTTCGGCCTTTTCTTTGGAAAGACCAAGAGAGGTGTATTTGTCCACATATTTAGCATAAGATTTCTCGGCAAATGGTTCTAAAATTGTCTCGATGCTTGGAACGGTAAAGCCGCCGTACTGCTGGCTCGCAGCGCTTAGTACGATATCGCCGATTACGTCAAAGGCCACATCTAAGGTCTTGGGTTCGTTGTACCATAAATTTCCCATCTCGAAACCGCCGGTCAAAACATTCTTTACATCAAAAAGGCAGCAGTTCATCGTATCTCTTCTGGCAGACATATCATGGATATAAAGATATCCATCCCGACAGGCCTGTTTTTCTTCCGTAGTAAGGAAAAACTTCTGATAAAGTTCTTTGTTGAGTTCATTAAAAATCAAGCTTCGTTTTGTGGAGACGAGGGCACTGTCTGTATTGCTATTTTCCTTGTCACCAATGTACATAATAGACTGGCTCTTTTTGTAGACCTCATCGAGCATCTGTACAAAATCCTGTTTATAATTACGGTAGTCCCGGTAGCTCTTGGCAACAATCGGGTTCGTCTGTTCGAGTGCTCCCTCTACGACATTGTGCATCTTTGCAATGGTGATTTCTGAAAGATGCATGGAGAGAACCTTTTCTTCCACAAAATTGCAAATAAAATCTAATTCGTCCTGTGTAAAAGTAACAAGGGCACGTTCTGCTGATTTATTTACAGCGACAACGACTTTTTGAACATTAAAATCTTCTTTTGTATTATCTTTTTTGATTACTTTAATTCCACTCATATCATTCATGGCAAATTCTCCTCTTTATCCAATGAGCTGTTGTATAATATATTAAATTAACATAAAAATTCAGAATATACAAACAACTATATCTTGTAGTTTTAAAAACAAAAATACACTATATAGTGTCGTGGCTGCATTCATATTATCATTTGAAGAAAGAGAAGTCAATAGAACATTTCGTACTTTATTTGGCACAAAAAGGGAAGAAAAACTGGATGTGGATAAGTGGATAACTATATTCACATCCATGTGGAAAAAGAAAATGGCGATATCGATTGATTTTAAAGTATTTCTACAGAGAGGAATGTGGAGAAAAAAGAAAAGTTATCCACAAATTCCGACAAAATGTGTGTAACTTGTGGATAACTTAAAAATGTGTTTTATTTTATTTTCAGCACTTTGACGATAGAATTTCCTGCTTTATCCCGGAAGTAGAAACTGTAGGTTCCCTTTTTCTTAAGTGTAAGAACTGATTTACTGGATTTTAAAGTGATTTTCTTTCCCTTTTTCCCGTTTTTAAACTGGGAAGCTTTTTTACGGCCGGTGAGATAGCGGACATATTTCATACCGGACTGGCTGTCCTTCGCTTTTATGGTGACCTGATATCGTTTCTTCTTTTTCTTTACCTTTAAGGAAACGGAAGGGGATTTCGTGTCAAAGGTAATTTTTACATATTTAATTTTCGTATTTCCAGCGGCATCCATGGCGTAGAAGGTATAATCTCCTGCGGATTTTAATTTCAGCGTTGTTCCAAATGTCGTGCCATTTTGTCCATTTTTAAAATAGGATGCAGATTTTTTCCCTTTTGCGTATCGGGACAATACAAGGTAAGTGCTGCCAGTATCCTTTACGGAAATGGTGGCAGTCGCATATTTTTGATAAGGTGTTACTTTTACGGAAATGGAGGGAGGGGTTGTATCTTTGGTCTGCACATAGCTGTCTGTATTTTTTAGGGCAGCCGAAGCATTAATCATTCCTCCGGAGCTCACTTTTCCATTTAAGTTGGATAGAGAAGTAACGGAACCAGCGAGTATTTTTACGAGATCGGATGGATAAAGCTGGCTGTTCTTTGCATAAATCATGGCGGCAACACCGGTGACAAAAGGGGCGGCCATAGAAGTTCCGCTCATGTAGGCGTAGGCACCTACAATGGTACTTACAATACGGGTACCGGGAGCTGCAAGGGACACCGTTTTACTTCCATAATTAGAATAGTAAGAAAGGCGTCCATCGGAATCTATGGCACCGACAGTAATCGTATTGGCAAGATGGAAAGAAGCCGGGTAACAGCTCTTAGAATCCAGATTATCTCCTCCGGAAGTCATGTTATTTCCGGAAGCACAGATAAACAGCATATTGGATTCTAAAATAGCATTTTTTAAAACTGCATCATTGTCGTAGGTTGTCCAGCTGGCATTACAGATTTTGGCTCCCCGGGCAGCAGCATAGCGGATGGATTGTGCGAGGGTGTAGGAATTCGAAGTACCATCGGATCCGCCTAAGGCTTTTACAGGGAGAATTTTTATATTAATATTAGAAGCCACGCCGCTGATTCCAATGCCGTTTCCAGTAGAGGCGGCAATGATTCCGGCACAATGGGTTCCATGATTGTCATCATCGCCGTCATAGGCTTTGCCCGAGGTATCGTAATGGCATACAGAAGCATCATTATTATAAAAATCCCATCCGTAAATATCATCGACATAGCCATTGCCGTCATCATCCACACCTTTGGTCCCATTCAACTCTGCGCTGTTAATATAAATATTTTGCTTTAAATCAGAATGTTTGTAGTCTACACCGGTATCTACAACGGCAACGATGACTTCTTTCGAGGATTGAAAGCTTGTCCATGCTTCTAAAATGTTAATGTCGACACCTGCCTGAGCCTGACGCTGGCTGGCGGTAGAGATTGCAGTTCCACCATCGTTGTAAAGCCCCCATTGCTTGGTAAAATAGGTGTCATCGGGAAGAACTGGATAGTAGCTGTCTTCGTCAGTCAGATCCATCATGCCATCTTCCCCTGTTATTTCTGAATCTGCCAGAGAATAAGAATAATCTGGTTGCACTACACTGATTTCCTCGATTGTTGGCAGAAGTTCTAATGCTTCTTTCAATGCTTTAGAAGAACGGGTCTGAATCAATGCCATATCTTCGTCAAAGGATACGGTAGAAAAGTCTGGGAACTGATCCATGATGGCCTGGAAACGTTTCTCAGAAATAGCTTTTTTAAAGGATAGAATAATCTTTTTTCCGGTATAATCACTTGCATTGTCGGATATAATCTCAGCAGGTTCCGTAACATCCGGTACACTGGTATTGCTTTCTTTTCCGTAAAGCGTGGTGATTTCTACGGAAGGAACAGTGTTTGTTGACGCACTGGATTCACTGGCAGCAGATGAGGAAACCGTAGTCTCGCTGGAACTTAGGGTAGTGTCGGTTTGCGAGGCAGTGTCTGTACTTGCAGTTGAA
>JAUNBT010000002.1:50229-50601 GCA_030526985.1 Lachnospiraceae bacterium
TCTCGTTCGTATTTTCTATTTCAATAGAAGAAATGGCAGTTGTTGTTTCTGACTCCGTCTGTACAGTGGAAATCTGGGTACCAGAAAAAGGATCTGCCGCTTGGACAGGAAGGAATGTCCCTGTAGTAAGCGCCAAAATCAGGAGAAAGGAAAGGATTTGATTTTTTTTATTCTTGACAGAATATAAAAATTCTTTTATAGTATGCATAGTCATTCACCTGAATTCCGTGTGTGAAGTCATGAAAGGAACGGCATCATTTTCTTTTATTATATAATAATAGAAGAAAAAAAACCAGACTTATTCATAGAGCATGCATTTTTTCGCAAAAAAAAGAAAAAAGCGTTGACGGAAGGCCATTCTTTGTGTTATAG
>JAUNBT010000112.1:0-5996 GCA_030526985.1 Lachnospiraceae bacterium
ATTATGGACAGGGATTTCATTTTTATAAACCAATGCCGATAGAAATGTTTGCCGAACTGTTAAAGGACGGAGGGCAGATTGATTATAATGGAATCCAGAGTCGTCAGGCCTCGCTGTTTGACATTAAGAGAATGCTCAGAAGCGAAATCTTAAGTACAGAGGCCTTGAATAAATTAATCGGAGCAGTGGGATTTTATACATTTCGAGACAATTATTTGGGAGTTTTAAGCTTTAATGACCAGTACAGTAAACTGGTCGGACGCAGTGAGGATGAAAAGATTGAAAAGAATAATGTTCTTCAGTATGTTCATCCGGAGGACCAGGGAAAAATACAGACGGCTTTTATAAATGCCAAAGAACACCCGGAGTTAGAAACAAGGGTTATAATTCGAAGAAAACGACCAGATGGAAGTTATATCTGGGTTTCACAAAAGATTTTTTATCTGAGAGAAAGAGGCGAACAATCGCTCTATTGCGCAACTGCCTCAGAGTTATCTTCTGAAAATGAGAAGGAGATATTACGGAAAAATAATAATGAACTTCTTCGTGAAAATGAAGAGTTGAGCTATTATATCAGTGTACTGCCGGGAGCGTATCATCGCTGTACCATATCAGATGGATACCAGTTTCTATATATCAGTGATGAGTATGTAAGGATGTTTGGCTTTTCAAGAGAGCAGATTCGGGAATTATTTGAGAATCGATTTCTCAATATGGTCCATCCAGAGGACCAGAAAAGACTTTTCAATTTATTTGAACAAGTCAAGAGGAAAGAAGTAATCAAAGAAAAGAATGTGGAATATCGAATGATTACATCAAAAGGATATATCTGGGTAAGAGATCAGGGAAACTTTCTGGATTGCCCGGGCGAAAGATGTATGCAGGGAATTGTTTTTGATGTAACGGAAGAAAGAAAAAGGAGAAATAAGCTTAAAAAACAGGCAGAGCGGGATTATCTGACGAATCTTTTGAATCGTCAGTCTGCATTTCCTATGATACGGAATTATCTGGAAGAAATTAGAGAAGAGACAGCGGCTTTTATTATGCTGGATATGGATAATTTCAAAGATATTAATGATACGAAGGGACATCCCTGCGGTGATCATATTATTGCAGCCTGTGCAAGGCGTATTCGCAGTTTTTTTAGGAAAGAGGATATTGTATGCCGGTTAGGCGGAGATGAATTCTGCATTTTCTGCAAAAACATTTCAAAGGATGCTCTGGAAAAGAAACTGGAGGTGCTGATGAAAAAAGTGGAAAAACCAATCGGATGGAAAGAGGAATTTGTATCGGTTACTCTTTCTGCAGGATATGCCATGGTTTCAGCAGAAGAAAAAAATTTTGAGAAGATCTACAACAGTGCGGATCAGGCACTGTTGCAGGCGAAAAAACAAAAAAGAATTTGTATATAGGAATTATAGGGCAGGCAAAAACTCCAGGAATTTTTCCAGAATTGGGTTTGGTCTGTGGATACTCCAGGCAGCTTCGAAGCACATTACTTCGGGGCTGCCATTTTTGTCGTTTAGAGGAAGAATGACCAATTCATTTGTATTATGAAAAAAACGAATGCAATATTCTTATGATTAAAGATGGTGTACTGTGTACTCCGCCAAGAGACAACCTGATTTTGCCGGGAATTACCTTAAAGCATTTATTAATGCTGGCTGAAAAAAATGGTATCCCAACAAAGGAGGCTCCATTTATGATGGACGAGCTGATGGAAGCGGATGAAGTGATTGTCAGCAGTTCCGGTGGACTTTGTACAAGGGCGGTAGAAATTGATGGAAAACCGGTGGGAAAGAAAGCACCGGAATTAATCAAAACGCTTCAGGATGCCTATACTGCTTATTTTGCACAGGATGTAGGATTATAAAAAATAGAAAAGAAGATGAGTGTGGAAAAATCAGGTATTTTTCTGCACTTTTTTTGTATTAAAGAAAATCGAATTGATTTTTTTAAGGGGAATGCTTATAATGGAAGAATATTCAAAGTAGAATGGAATTAGTCAGGAAAAGGCCCTTGCAATGGGACTTTTTTGCTCATTGTTTTATAGGAGGGAGCAGCATGAATGAGAATAGCAGCGTGGCAGAGTCGCTGACACCGATTATTGATTATCTGGTAGACACGGATTATGACATAATCGGGAGTGTGAATTTTTTGGATAATACAGCCAGAATGATGTATGGAGAAGGAAGCTGCACAAAGCCGACATCGGAGAATGAGACTGTATTTGAAGAAGATTATGAAGAGTCTTTGACTCGTTTTCTGAATAATGCAGTGATTCCGGAAGAACGGGAAGAATTTCGGCTGATATTGAATGTAAAAAATATAAAAAGACATTTAGAAGAGCAGGGACGGTTTGAGACCTCTCTTCATGTCCTGTGGAAAGATGGGAGTGTCCGGGCGAAGAAGCTTCGCTATTTTAAAATGAAAAACCGTATGGATTGCTGTTTTGTGACACAGACGGACATTACGGATATGCTGTTAGAAGAAGAGAGAAAGCGGCAGACACTTCAAAATGCACTGACACAGGCGAAGTATGCCAGTGAAGCGAAGACCACTTTTTTGTCGAATATGTCCCATGATATCCGGACACCGATGAATGCAATCATTGGATTTACAGCCATTGCGGCTGGTCATATCAATGAGACAGAGGTAGTAACTGACTGCCTGGAGAAAATCATGACATCCAGCAATCACTTGCTGCAGCTAATTAACGATGTACTTGATATGAGCCGGATTGAGAGTGGTAAGATGCAGCTCAATATGGAACCTTGTAATCTTGCCACAGAATTTCATGATTTGGTTGATATGGTGCAGACCCAGATTCAGGCAAAGCAGATAGATTTATATGTAGATACCCTGAATGTAAAGGATGAAAATGTGATTACGGACCCTATGAAATTTAATCAGATTTTCTTAAACATCATCGGAAATGCCATTAAATTTAATAAAACCGGGGGCATGGTTTCTGTCCGGATCGAACAAAAGCCATCAAAACATTCTGGTTACAGCAACTATTTATTTACAATAAAAGATACAGGAAAAGGCATTTCAAGGGAGTTTTTGGAAAAGATTTTCCAGCCTTTTGAGCGGGAGAATACAGAAGATGTGGGAAAAATCGAGGGAACCGGATTAGGACTTGCCATTGTAAAGAATATTGTGGATATGATGAATGGCGAGATTTCCGTTACCAGTGAACTTGGAAAAGGCACGGAATTTCGGATTGAACTCCCATTAGAATTACAGACAACAAAGGTGGAAGAAGTGAATTTGGATCAGTTAAAAGGACTGCGTGCTTTAGTTGTCGATGATGATTTTAATACCTGTGACAGTGTATCGGCGATGCTCAGAGAGATTGGGATGGAACCAGAGTGGACTTTAACAGGAAAAGAAGCAGTGTTAAAGGCAAAGCAGGCATACAAGCTGATGCGCTCTTATTCGGCATTTATTATTGACTGGATTATGCCGGATATGAATGGAATTGAAGTGACCCGCCGAATCCGAAGTGTGATTGGGGATGAAACTCCGATTTTTATTTTGACGGCCTATGACTGGTTAGATTTAGAAGAAGAAGCAAAGGAAGCCGGAGTGACAGCATTTTGCAGGAAACCATTGTTCATTTCAGATTTGAGAAGAATTATGTTAAAATCGGCGGGAGCAGTGATTGGAGCGGCGAAGGAAGAGAAAAAAGAGAACTTTGATTTTGGTATACTAGAGGGAAAGAAAATTCTCTTAGCAGAAGATAATTTATTAAATCTTGAAATTGCAGCCAGACTGTTGAAGGATAAGGATATCTTAGTTGATACAGCGGAAAATGGCAGAGTGGCGGTGGATAAATTTACACAATCGAAACAGGGGGAATATGATCTGATTCTTATGGATGTGCGTATGCCGGTGTTGGACGGTTATCAGGCAACAGAGACCATACGTGCAATGTCCCGTGAGGATGCGGTGAATATCCCGATAATTGCATTAACTGCCAATGCTTATGCGGAAGATATCCAACATGCTAAAGAGGCAGGAATGAATGCTCATTTGTCAAAACCGATTGTGGTAGATGCACTGTATGAAACGATAGCCCAATTTTTTTAAGAAAAAAGGAGCTTATGCAGATTATTTTGGCATAAACTCCATATTGGCATATATTTTTTCCAGTCTCTCATCCGGAAAACGTTCATCGAGAAAGACTTCAAAAGAGTTGGACGGCTCCAAATTAGAAGCTCTTTCGGACCAGCGGAATACAGCTGCCAAGGACATCACACAATTAAATACAAAAAAGAGAGTTAGTGCCCACGTAAGGATTTTACCGGAATGATTTGGGATTTTTAAAATCAATTCGGCCATGCGTGGGTATACTTTTTTAATCCAGAGGACGCCGAGAATTCCCCAAAAGATGGAGTAGAGAAGGCAGATCCGGCCATTTAAGTTAAAAGGCATGTGACTGTAATCCCATGACCGGGAACCGAAAGCAGTTTCCTGTGCCCAGGAACAGGCATATTCCACGACACTTCCAACAACCATTCCGTTTAAAAAAGATAGCCAGGAGCTTCTGTTGCGAAGATCGTACAAGCACAAGGTAAGAACGACAGCACCGGCACCGTAAAGCGGATTGAAAGGTCCGTATACAACACCGGAGCGGCTTTCCAGATAACCGTGGGTGAACAGACACCAGAGCAGTTCAACCACAACCCCCAAAAAACTGCCGATAAAGCAGACCAAAAGCAGTTTATAGATACTAAGTCCTTCAGAAAAATGCCGGGAAGAATGCTCCTCGGCATCTACAAAGGCATTCGCTGGGGGCGGGGCAATGATTTTATATTTTTTTTGTTGTGTATGTAGGTCTTTGCTGCGAGCACTGAGTTCATCGCTTACCGTATAAGTGTGTGCCAGTGCTCTTGAGATATTGCCGATGGCACGTTTTAATGACTCGGATTTCTTTTCAGCCTCCTTAAGACCTCCTTCTTCCAGCATTTTGGGGTAAAATGCTTCCGCCTCTTTTTTCATCTGTTCTGACGCCTCAAGAAGTTTTTGGCTGGATTTTTCTATGTCAGTTATATATTCTTCTTTTGGAAGCTCCATGTCAGGTTCTTGTTCTTTTCTCATAGTAAAGTTCCTTTCACTGCTATTGCAGGTACACAAAATGATGGATATGAATACCATTACAAAGCAGTATAACACAGAGCGTTCTATTTTGCGACTGAAAAATTTAGAAGAGAACCTGTATTAAAATGCTTGCTACGATTAGAACTAAAGCTCCGCAGATTCTTGTTGCAATCTGTGCGAAAGGTAAAAGTTCCATTCTTTTACTTGCAGACAAAACGGCAATATCTCCGGTTCCGCCCATATTTGTGGTACAAAGTCCGGCGGTGATTGCGGATTCGATTGGGAAGAAACCGACTAAGTATCCTCCGATTCCGGCACCTAAAGCGACACCTCCAACAACGATAAATACGAGAAGAAGGTACATCGGGGAGATGGATTCAAATACAGCATTTAAATCAATCATGGCAATTCCGATACCAACTAACAGTGCACTGGTCCAGTTTTTCATGACAAACTGGCTCCATTGCTGAGCTGCTGTTTCAAACATGTGAGGGATGATACCGACAGCTTTGCTCACAGCAACCAAAATAATCATCCAGGCATATGTATGTACGGCAGGAACAAATTTATTTATAATTGTCCCAAGGAGGAAAAAGAGAAGGGATGTAATCAGCCCTGTTCCAAGTGCCTGAAGATCTAAAGCAGAGGACTTAGTTTCTTCCATATCTTGATCCATTTTTCTCATCAGCCGTCCATTTCCGGAAAGGGCGGGTTTTACATCACCTAATTTTGCCAAAAGTCCGGCTCCTATAATCGCCATTACATTTCCTAAAGTGGAAGCTGGGACCATGCGGGATATCATCATGGATGCGTCAGCGTTTAATGCCTCTGCATACATACCGGAAAGTGGGACGACACCGGCACCCATACCGCCGCCCATCATAGGAATG
>JAUNBT010000112.1:6006-10442 GCA_030526985.1 Lachnospiraceae bacterium
GGCAACATACATAATGGCATCAACAAATCCGTATCCGACAATCATTCCAACGACTCCTACGGCAAGAATTGCCATTGTCATAGCACAAAGGGCGACAGGCAGAAATCGGACAGCAGCTTTTAAAAGCAGATTCCGGTTCATGCCAAGGATACTTCCGGTAATCAGTGCGGCGATGTAAAAGCTTAAAAATCCAGTAGTATTCATAAAAGAATCTACATTTTCAATGACATTTTCCGGGATGATTTTCAAATATACCATGGCAGCAGAGGCGAAGATGCACACGATAGCACCACCACCTAAAAATGTTTTGATAATAGGGGTATTATTCCCGATTACGTTAAATAAACCACCCAATACCATCATAACAGCAAAAGCGCCAATCATTCCGTCTGGCATCCAGCCCATAAACATAACCAGCAAAACAACTGCTGTGATAAAAGCATAGATGGGAAGTGGGATTCCGATAATCTTAATTTCTGATAGTTTTTTCATACATGAACCTCCTCCTAAGTGTAAAAATATTAAATCCGGGCGATATTTGCTTTTATTGCCTCGTCGGAAACAGCTTTGGCAACAGCAGCGCTGACTCTTTTGTCAAAAGCATTTGGGATAATATTTTCTGCATTTCTTTCTTCGTCTGTAATGATAGCGGCGATGGCCTTTGCAGCGGCTAATTTCATTTCTTCTGTAATCTGTTTTGCACGGACATCCAAAGCACCGCGGAAAAGGCCGGGAAATACAAGAACATTGTTAATCTGATTTGGAAAATCAGAACGGCCTGTTCCAATTACCGCTGCACCTGCTTCTTTGGCAAGATCCGGCATAATCTCAGGAGTCGGATTGGCCATGGCGAAAATACAGGGATTTTCATTCATCGTTTTTATCATTTCCGGTGTTACTAATCCCGGAGCGGAGACACCAATAAATATATCTGCCTTAACGAGGGCATCTGCTAAAGAACCAGAGCGGTTTTCTAAATTGGTTACATCGCAAAGAGCAAGCTGAGTGTCATTTGCGGCAGTTTCTTTATTTACCATTCCTTTTTTATCGCAGTAGGTAAGATGTTTTATTCCATAACGGAGGAGAAGCTTTCCGATAGCGACGCCGGCAGAACCTGCACCGTTTATGACAACCTGGCATTCTTCCACTTTTTTGTTTACCACCTTTAAAGCATTGATCAGTGCAGCGAGAACAACAATGGCAGTACCATGCTGATCATCGTGAAAAACCGGGATATCCAGACGTTCTTTTAATTTTGCCTCAATCTCAAAACATCTTGGGGCAGAAATATCTTCCAGATTGATTCCTCCAAAGACAGGGGCAATCCGGACAACAGTCTCTACGATTTCATCTACATCTTTTGTATCCAGACAGATAGGGAAGGCATCGACACCTGCAAATTCCTTAAAAAGGATGGCCTTTCCTTCCATTACGGGCATTCCGGCTTCCGGTCCAATATCACCAAGACCTAATACAGCAGTGCCGTCTGAGACAACAGCAACCAGATTTCCTTTTGCAGTATAGCGGTACACTTCGTTTTTATCGGCTGCAATCCGGCGGCATGGTTCTGCAACCCCTGGTGTGTAGGCTGTACTAAGATCATCTTTGTCCTTTACGGCGACTTTAGAAATTACTTCAATTTTTCCTTTGTGTGTTTCGTGCATTTGTAAACTCATTTCATTGTAATCCATCATAGTTCCTCCCTTAAAATATGCGTGTTTCTTACAGCAGTTTAATCGAATTCCTGCCTGATTTACACCGTTTTTCTTTGTTAAATAAACCATAGCACAAAGGAGAAAAGAAAAAAATCATAGGAAAATAAGAAAACCCTTTTGAAAGTAAAAAAAGGATAGTAAAGAAAAAGAAAATTGATTATACTTGATGTAGAAAGCAAGGGAGGGAAATTCATGAAGAAAGAATTATCTTTGAGGAATAAAATGGCACTGTCTTATTCGCTGCTCGTTTTTCTTATACTGGCTATTACAATGGGATTTCTTTGGTTTCAGAGAACCGATGCGATTACGGATAATATAGACAAGACCATTTCCGGTTTATCCTATACTCTGGCAAATGATCCGGCGATTGTTAAAGCCGTGAAAGAAGAAAATATGACTGGACAATTATCCGGATATTTAACAGACCTGTGCAAAAATGTGGACCATGTAGATTATATAGTTGTGGTAAATAAAGAGGATATCCGGTTATATCATTTGGAGAAAGATAAGATTGGACAGCATTTTCAGGGCGGGGATGAAAAAAAGGCCCTTGAGGGAGCAGATACCTATGTCACAGAGGGAAAAGGTTCTAGAGAATTTCAGAGAAGGGCATTTTCCAGCGTCTACAATGAAGAGGGAGAATGTGTCGGATTTGTGATGGTAAGTTCTTATGTAAAACAAATACAAAAGATGAAACAGGACGAATTCATTCATTTTGTATTGTTGTTTGCCCTTGCATTAACAATTGGAATATTATTTGCTATCATAATTGCCGAGAGTATAAAAAAGTCCTTGTTAGGCTACGATCCACATCAATTTACAGAAATGTTTTTACAAAGAGAAGAAATTCTGGATGATTTAGAGGAAGGGATTGCCCTGATTAACGTAGAGGGCGTATGTGAATATACAAATCAGTCTGCCAGAAATTTTTATAAAATAAAGGAAGAAGACCAGATTCGACAGGCAATCCAGACATTGATGAAGGATACGTTGTCCTTTGACTGCCAAAATGGGAAAAACATCTATAACCGAAAAGTCAGGTTAGGAGACACCTCGATTCTGGTAGATGCCGCTCCAATTGAGGAGAAAGGGAAAAGACTGGGGACGTTAATCATTTTTAAGGACAGGACAGAAATGATGCGGCTGGCAGAAGAACTGACAGGGGTACAGCATATCATTGCGGCGCTCAGGGCAACGACCCATGAACATAAAAATGCGATGCATGTCATACTTGGTCTTTTGCAGACAGGAGAAACGAAGATGGCAATGGAATACATTGATTCGGAGGTGACGCGGGAATCTACGGAGGAAAATTTTGTGCTGGAACGGATAAAAAATAAGACGATAGCAGCGCTGATTATTGGAAAAAGAAACCGGGCGAAAGAACTGAATATTCGTTTTCAACTTCTGAAGGAAAGCTATTTAGAGGCGCATAATCCTTATCTTTCTGCCAATGATCTTGTGACGGTCATAGGCAATCTGATTGAAAATGCCTTTGATGCGATTGGCAAAAAAGAAGATATTCGGGAAGTGAATTTGTTTATTTTAAGTGATGAAAATGCACTTACGATTATCGTGGATGACACAGGAGAAGGGATGGATAATCAGACAATAGAAAAGATTCGAAATGAGCGATATACAACAAAAGGAGAAGGACATGGTGTTGGAATGACTTTAATCCGCCAGATCGTTTATGGAAGCGGTGGCCTGATTCAGGTTGAATCGGAACCGGGGGAAGGAAGCTCC
Source organism: Lachnospiraceae bacterium (assembly GCA_030526985.1). Lineage (GTDB taxonomy): Bacteria > Bacillota > Clostridia > Lachnospirales > Lachnospiraceae > SIG292. The sequence goes on from JAUNBT010000112.1 coordinate 9,468, forward strand.
TTTACTATCTCGATCAATCAGCCGAGAGAGAGAAGAAAAGTGGAAGAAACAGGAGGAAAGAAAAGTTGAAAAAAGTATTGATTGTAGAAGATGACCCGATGGTGGCATCCATTAATAAGCAATATGTAGAAATGACGAAGGGAATGAATGTGATTGCGACCATACATAATGGAAAGGATGCCTGGGATTTCATCCGGCAAAAAGAAATCGATCTTCTGATTTTGGATGTATTCATGCCGCAGATTACAGGATTAGAACTGTTAAGGCTGATTCGGGAACATCATATTCATGTGGATGTTATCATGGTAACGGCATCGAATACCAGCGAAAGTATAAAAGAGGCATTGAGCCTTGGCATTCTCGATTATCTGGTGAAACCGTTTCAATATGACCGTTTTTCCATGGCAATTTCTAAATTCCAGTTAAAACAGAAACTGATGGAGAGTCATGTGGAATTTACCCAGAAAGATGTGGATAACCTGTTGCTTCAACAAATCAGTCGGGGAAAAGAACCTGAAAAAGAACTTAGAAAAGGACTGCAGGATGCCACACTTAGGACATTGAGAGAATGTCTGAAGAAAAGAACGGTTATGACAACGGAAGACCTGTCTGAGGCAACAGGTCTTTCCAAAGTGACAGTGCGTCGTTACATGAATTATTTAATCGATAATAATGAGGTGTCCAGTGAAGTGGATTACCATACAGGTGGAAGACCCCGGATGAATTATCGGTATCTTATCCACTAAACGATTTATGATTAGAAGATAGAAATGAAAGGGAAGTCACGAAAACAACCCGATTTTTCTCTTTACGTAATGGTCATTTCAGTATTATAATTTTAAGTAAATGGAAAATGGAGAAATATAAGATGTACAAGATGAGAAAATCAGAAAGACAGTTAGACGAGAAAGAGATAAATAAAATATTGGAAGAAAATGAATACGGAGTCCTTTCTACAATCGGAGAGGATGGATT
>JAUNBT010000484.1 GCA_030526985.1 Lachnospiraceae bacterium
ATTGATCGCGTGTGGTCGCACATGGCTCACTCTATTTTCAGAGGCCTTAGGAAAATTGTTTCTTCTCACGCCATTCACCATAGTCACTTGTAATCCCTCTTGAAGTACTCTTTTGGTTTTCTTCCAAACTGAGTACACTTCTGTTTCTAAATCTTCATAGGGAATATTCCAGAACTGACATCCTCGAAGGCGCAAAATATCATTTTGGTCATATTTATAAACAACGAACAAAAATCTTGTCTCTCGTAAATAATTACCAAATACTGAATTTTCCCAATCTTCTTTCACGAGTTCTTTGAATTTGAATGTGGGAAAAGACATACTCTCTTTAATCTTGTTATTTTTCCCAATTCGGATTGTTTTGACCACAATGTTCGCTTTTTCAAACTCAGCTGCATGATTTCCTTTGATACCAAGCATTCTATATGCCAACATTGCTTCCAGATTTTTAGGGCGTTTACTAGTTTGAACATCAAATTCGATGCACAATTTTTCAACCGACCATGTGCGATACTGATTTATTTTATTTACAACATAATCTTCAAATGAGTCTACGGTATCAGTTTCCACAATAGGCTCATATGTCATTTTGCCTGGCACGATATATGTGTTCAACACATATGTCATATATGAATTTTTGAAGGCAAATGCTCTTGGTTTTGCAGGCTCATCATTAAAAGGTTGTTTTCGTCTGTCCTTTGATGTTGATGCCTTTGGTGCTGCTCCCAGGTACAGCGTATCACCTTCTGAAAGTTCATGTGCTTTACCATTACGGATTTTTGATACGATCAAATCATAGTCATGCCGTATGATCTTCACATCCTGCTCCGGTGGTGTAAATAACCGTGAAAACCCTATTTTATAATCCAAATTATAGGCAATTTCCTTTTTATAAAGGTAATATACCAAAAGTATTAATCTTGCTTTATTCCATAGATGGCTATCCTCAAATGTTTCATTTACAACTTGAAAATAATCGATCATTGTCAGGATCAGTCTCTCTTTTGCAGATAAAGAACCATTCTGATTGATTTTATAAGGCGTGACTTTCAATTCCACGCCAGCTTCATAAAAATCAGCCCTAGAATCACTATTGCATGAATAATGAAAAAATCTTTCTTCAATAATCTGTCCTAGATTACCTTTATTTCTTTTTGTCTCTGACACGTCTGCGGTGCCATAGGTGCTTGTCTCAAGCATCATCATTGGCTGTCTAGCCTCATCCTCTTCCCATATCTCCCGAAAGCTCTTTCCCACAAGTCTTTGAGAATAGCTTTCAATAGAAAGCGGATCTGTTTTATCATATTCAATCAAATAATCCATCATCATCTTCCAATCTGGCATCCAACATTGTTTTATCAAACATTGTTTCCTCTATGACTCGGATGCATTCATCTGTATTTTTCAGTATTTCTTTTCCCCAGAAATGTATAACTGTCCAATCTTGAAACAATAGCTGCTTATCTTTTTCCTGATCCCTTTCCATGTTTCTTTGGATTTTACTTACCCAGTACTCAGGATTTTTTCCGCTCTCAAGCCTTGGCTTAAGTACCTCCCAATCTTTCCCATGGAAGAATTCACTGTCACAAAATATCGCAATCCTGTATTTTGTCAGGACAATATCTGGCGTTCCCGGAAGTAACTTATAATTCTTTCTATACCGATATCCTTTTGACCAAAGTGCCTTGCGAAGAGTCGTCTCAATAGAGGTGTCTTTTCCACGTATACGGCTCATATTTTTGCTACTTTTCTCAGAGGCTTCTCCATGAAATCTCGGTTCTTTTTTATTCGTTGGATCTTTCATTTTTTTTCTCTCTT
>JAUNBT010000485.1 GCA_030526985.1 Lachnospiraceae bacterium
GCCCATCTGCTTCTAAATCAGTTATAATATATCTAATAATAATCTTGATTATTATCCAATCCAATATCTGTATAAGTATTTTCTTGAACAGACGCTATTTGTTCAAATCCAGTTGAAGCAGAATTGCTTCGATACACTTTATAACCTTCCACATAATTTACCGAATCCCAGGAAAGAGTGACTGAATCATTCCCTTTATTAGTCACTTTAAGATTTACAGGAGAATTTATTTTATAAAAATTATGGTTGTAGCTTGTTGCAAATTCATATGCATGTGAATTAATTAATCCATAAATATTTACACTATTGTTAATACCCCAAAGTGCGCTAGAAACATCCGCATTTGAAAGAACAACAACTTGCTTTAGATTTGGACAATTGCTAATTGTTCTAATAGCAGAGGTTAATTTTTCACTATTAATCACTACCGTTTTTAATTTACTATTATTCCCAAATGCATAGTCGTGAATTTTTTTTAATTTATATGGAAAACTAATTTCTGAAATTGAAATACCTGAGAATGCACTCTCCCCTACACTCGTTAAGGAATCCGGTAAATTTACCTCTGTCAAGCTAACACAACCAGAAAATGCTGCTTCATCTATAGATATCAAGTTATCTGACAAATGTATCATATTCAAAGATTTACAGCCAGAAAAAGCATATGAACCAATACTGACTACTGTATCTGGCATAATCAGACTATTAAGACTGACACAATTAGAAAATGCATTATAATTAATTGATTGTAAATATGATGGCAATACAATATTTTGCAATATTTTGCAATTTTTCACAAGATTTGAATGTACCATCAAAAATCACTTGCAACGAATCTGGTAAATTTACATTTTCTAATGAAATACAACCAGAAAAACTAGCTTCTCCTAATTTGGATAATTTTCCTGGTAATTTTACTTCTTTTAAGTTTTCACATCCTGCAAATGTACCATTTTCGATTATATCCACAGAATCCGAAACCGTTACTTTTTCGATAAAGAGATTATTGCTAAAGCCACCAATTGACTTTACCGGATACCCTTCTATGGAAGATGGAACTATCACGTCTGACAGTATCCCACTATATCCTGTAATCTTTGCACATTCTTTTACACCATCTATAACATAACCGAATCCATCCTGCGTTCCCCCTACATTTTCTGATTCATCTATTACCTCTGCCTCTTGAACTGTGTTTTCCTCTACCTGAATCTCATTTTCAGAATTTTCCATGTCACTTTCTTCCACAACAATGGGCATTTTTTCCATCTCATCTTTTTCGATTTCCACGTCTCTTGAAACCAATGGTTCCTCTGGCGTTGCGGCGTACACGTTCATTACACTTGCCAAACTTAACACACAGCTCAATAACAATGCAAGAATTCTTGTTTTCCTTTTCATTTGTTCTTCCTCCTTGAATAAAATAACTCTAATGCTCTTCATGTTAATATTTATTCACCCATCTCATACTATAAATTTATTTTTTTATGGATGATAACGTTCAATTAATGTATAATACCCATCTGCAAATCCACTTCCACTCAGATTCACCCCATTTTCATCTACTGTAAGTGAACAACTGCCACCTGAAGCAAATGACAGAATATGTGTATTATTCTCCCCCTTATAAATTGTTCCTGATTCATAATTTGTTTCCTTATTGATTCCATCTGAAAAATATTCTGTGTCATAAAACTCAAAAGATGCTACCGGTGCACCAATTTCCATATTATCTAAGCTGGGATCTGATGCTACACTTATGTACAAATCCATATATTTTAATGGATCAGAAGCATACTGGCATTGATAATGACC
>JAUNBT010000486.1 GCA_030526985.1 Lachnospiraceae bacterium
GTTAATTTCCATTTTTGTGCATCCCTCTTGTTTAAAGTATACATATACATCCACTGCTAATAAATCCAAATACAATGCGTCCCGTACACCCAAACTAGTATTAAAAATACTGCTCCGAAAATACAAATTTCCACTATCACACACAATTAATTGTCCTTATGTATAAAAGACTTTTTCTAGCGTACATATCTATAATAATTCATTTTTCCTTGGTGACTCCTATTCAAAATCTTTTTCATAAATCCATGAAACTTATATATTACTTTTTCTATTGAAAGTAATATATTTTGTCAGATGTTGTACTACTTCCAATAATTCCCCTAAATGGCTACTTTTCATTTAATTCTATCGACAATATGAAATCATATAATCTAACCTTTTCATCTGAATACCAATAAAAACTTTTTAAATAAAACTATCATTTTTTTATTTGAACAGTCTTTATCTTACTCCATGATGAATAAGATTTCATCTTTCCCACTATCTTATACGTGCGAATTTGCACATAATATTTTTTTCCTTTTTTCAAGTTACTCAGAATAATCTTTACTGAACTTTTTCCTGAAACTGTTTTCACCTTTACATCTGACTTAAAATTGCTCTTTACTGTATATCGTATCTGATATCCAGATACATAGTTGTTTTTCTTCCAAGTAATAGTTGCTTTTCCCTTGGTCAAATTAGCCATTTTCACAATGGATGTGCCTGATGGATTCACTGTTACTGAAATCTTTTTAGTCGCCTTTTTTAAATTTTCTGTCTCTATAGCAGTAATCGTAATAGTTGCTTTTCCAATATATTTAGCATTAATCATAATCTTACCACTTGAGTTTACCTTTACTGATTTATTGTTTGACTTATAAATCATTTTGCTTTTACCAACATTTTGAGCACCTATAAAAAAGCTTTGGCTCTTCGTAGACATCTTCTTAGTCACATTGGATACCTTAATGGCATTTGTTCCCTTAGCGACATTAAATTGTGTTGTTACAGTTCCTGAATAATCATTAATTCCTTGGATAGTAATCTGGTATGTTCCCGCATTCACTATGTCCCTAACGCCACTCACTCGATAATCTTTATCCTCTTCTAGCACTTCACCATCATATGTCACCATTAGGTTAGCACTCTGACTTGTCCCATTCCAAGTCAATTTTTCTGTCGAAATATTTGCATGATCTATTCTCTTGTTACCAGCTCCATAACAATACGCTGTCCCACCACTTTCCTTTGGAATATAAGAGAAGGAAACCTGATTGTTATCATCGGCAATCTGCTGCTCTATATAAAGCAGATTATCTGAAGATAACAAATTCTCCACCTCTGTATCCTTTAGGACTAATAACACGTATGGCTGACCAGCAACCACATCAGGAAACACTGTTATTTCTCTATTCCCTTCCAAAGAAGTCTCTCCTACATAAACCATCTTTTGTGCAATATGATTACTTCCTCCGCCAACTGTATACACATTATGTGTTACAGTACCAATAATTGGTAAACTGGAATCTTCTATATTATCTTCTTCCGTATCCATATTATCCGATATTGAATTATCTTTATCTTCTTTTATTGCAGGAATCGGTACTTTCATTTCATTTTTAAGTATGTCTTCTTGATCTTCTTTCTGTTTTTCTAAATTTGGTATCTCTATTCCATTATCAGATAGCTGTCCTGGCAATTCGACATTATTATCTTCTTCACTTTCAATATCTTCCACCGTTTCATTCGTACCAACAGCCTTGGAAACTAATGGTGAATAAGTATACCATGTTATATTTCCTCACAAATTTATTTAATCATTCC
>JAUNBT010000487.1 GCA_030526985.1 Lachnospiraceae bacterium
TGTTTGCGGTGCTTCTGATGCCCGCGTTTTTATCAATGAATATATAGGAGGAGGCTGCGATATGGCAGAAATTTTTTGGAAGGACAATAAGGGCGTCGGTGTGGTGGAGATCATACTTATACTGGTGGGAATATTCACCTCATATTATGGGGTGCGTATAACGTGTATAAAGTAGAAATGTATCGGAAAATGAGACGTAAAATACAAAGAAAAGGTGGGAATGTGTATGTCGTATGAGAAAAAAGATGAGGAAGAAGTTGTTTTGCTTGGGTACTATAATGTCTGGTTCTACTTAGTATTTAGAGTTGGTCTAGATGAATATAAGAAAAATATCTTTGTTGATCAGATAAACAACGGTACAAGAATGATGATGAAAGATATATCAGAATGGTGTCAGAATCAGCATATTCAGTTCAAGACAAAATTTATTTATAGAAATGATTTTTCACTTATGGCAAATCTTTGGAATTTTTATTCTTACTGTAGATTTAGACATGAAATTAAAAATAAGAGGTGATTATAATATTGTTGTATATGAAATCAGGCAAATAAAGAATGATACGTACAGTAAAGAAAAGGTATGGTATGGATATTAGAGAATAACAGTTATTGTATAACGTCAATTCAATAAAATGATTGTAGGGCTAAAAGAGATGCAGTATAATTATGTATATACAATCGGAGAAGATAGGCTAATGGTAGGAAAACAAGGAATTTGCTTTGAACAATAATGAAAGTATAAGGAGAGTTGTGTGGATTATGAATAATAATTTAAGAATACTCGGTGGGCTTGAGCCTGGGGAAAAATATGAGATTGCAGAGAAATTTGTTCAAGCATTTGTTGAGCGATTCCCAGATGTGACTGGTGAACTTTATTTAGGCTACCCCATTTATGTTGACGAGGTGGCAAATCGTAGAATCTGTATTGACATGGCTTTGATAAGTAAAATTGGTGTTTATATTTTTAATATTTTAACAAATGCAGTAACTGATTACTGTGAAATCCAAGATGAAATATACGCAAAAGTAGAATCTAAATTTAAAAAACATAAATTCCTTTTTCGTCATAAAAAACTAATATTTGAACTGAATACGGTAACAATTACAACAGTACCAATGAAACAAGAAGAAGATTGTCCATTGGTAAATAGTATTGACCAGGCGCTTGAGTTTATTGATAATACAAAAGCTGAAGAAGAATTCTCAGATGATAAATATGATAAAATTTTGTCCGGTCTTCAAGAAGCTTATGGTATCAATACGTATAGAGATCGTGGAGAAGTACCGGAGGGAACAAAGGCATATGCAATTAATCAAATGGCTTCTTTAATCGAAAAATATGATAATAAGCAGATGGAAGCTATTCTTTCAGATACAACAGGTATTCAGAGAATTCGTGGCATGGCTGGGAGTGGAAAAACAATTGTACTAGCAAGAAAAGCTGTTGAATTACATACAACACACCCCGAGTGGAATATTGTGGTGACATATTCTACGCGATCATTGAAAGATCAGTTAGTTTCTTTGATAGGAAGATTCTATGCTGCTAAAAATGATGGAGCCAAATATAATGAAGAAAAATTGAAGGTAATGCAATCATGGGGGTCGGCCTCATCAAAGGGAGTATATTATGAGGTATGTATACAGCACGGGGTATCTCCAATGAATGTAAGAGAGGCCAAGGCAAAATATGGAAACAGTGCTCAATTATTTTCCAAAATGTGTGGTGATTTATTAAAAAACGTTAAAGCATTTCACAAAATGTATGATTGTATTTTAATTGATGAGGCACAAGATTTTGA
>JAUNBT010000113.1 GCA_030526985.1 Lachnospiraceae bacterium
GAATTCGTTGTGCGGCGAGCCGGTATGCATGTGGCTGCCGGAGCGAGCAATAACGGTGGCGGTGAAGCCGGAACTTTAAATGGCATGGCGACAGAACAGGGCATGTATGCAACGGTTGCTTATAAACGGTTATTGGAGGGAAAAACGGCTCTTTACGATATGAGCGATCTTACTCTTGTAAAAGGGGAAACTCCGACAGCAGCGTCAACGACGGCGACAGCAGCCACAACTGCAGCAACTACTGCGGCGACGACAGCTACAACAGCTGCAAATACAGTAAAAGTAATCAAAGTAGCCTTAAATTACAGTACGATCAATATTACTGTGGGAAAGAGCAAGACCTTAAAAGCGACAGTAACGCCTTCGAATGCTTCCAATACAAAGGTAAAATGGTCGTCTTCCAATAAAAAGATAGCGACAGTCAGCTCGAAAGGAAAGGTGACTGGGAAAAAAGCAGGTAGTGCAAAGATTACAGTGACTGCCAAAGATGGAAGTGGGAAGAAGGCAGTCTGTACCGTAAAGGTAAAGGCGGCAGCGACAACTGCGAAGAAGACAACAACAACAGCGGCAACGACCCGTTCTCAGACAAAGACGGTGACTTCTACGACTGCGGCTGCAAAAAGTACAGTGGCATCTACAGCCACAGCGGGTTCCACAGCAACATCCACAGCTGCAGCCGGAGCCACAGAGTCAGGTTCGACGACAGATACCTCCACTGCATCTGAGACGGCGGACACGTTAGGATGGAGTTTTGAGGGGGAAGATTATGTCCCTGAGACAGATACTTCTGAGGAAGAGATAGATGAAACCGCAATAGAAGAGGAAGGTGCATTTGAAAATCAGTCTAATGTTGGTCCGGCATCGGTTGCAATGATGGGTGGAATGAGTGCCGGAGTGGCTTTGTTTTGGTATTTTTCACGGTACGGAACTTCAAAACTGAAAATGTTGAAAAAAAAGAAGGGTGAGAAGGATGAAAAGGAAGAGAAAGAAATATAATAAAATTTTTTCGCTGGTCATGTTATTTGTTATGGTCTTATCCATGAATGGGTGCGGAGGAAATAATGCAGAGGGAAGTACCGGTACTTCGGCCGAAACCCTTGGGGAAGTCAATGAAATTCCAGAGGACGGTATTATTACAAAGGAACAGTTTAAGACGGTAGCAGGGGAAGAAAAACAGATTCAATTTATCGGAGAGACAGAAGATGGAATCAGCTATATCTGGACTTATGATGCTGCACAGATTCAAAATCCGGAAGATCAGAATTTAAAAATTGATTTTTCCACAGAGAATCTTGATGAAATCAAAGCCCAGGCTAATGATGCCAATGATGCAATTAAGCTTACCATGTACGGCAAGGGACTAATCTGTGTCCCGACACTTACGATAACGGTGCCAAAGACGTGGCAGTCCAATACAGGACTTCTCTTAAAGGAGCAGGGAGGAAACCTTGCCAGGATGAGTGACGTGACAATTGACAGCCAGACGACAGAAGGTGCTACCGTTTTAACAATGTCAGTAACATCCTTAGACGGTGATTGCTATGTCGTCGGCGGTGTTACAGAGGAACAGAATAAAGGTGCCGCTGCGGCCAATGCAGCAGCGAAAAGTACAGACAAGTCCGGTCAGACTGCAGCGGGAGATTCCTCGGCTACGACAGCTTCTGGGCAGACAGGAACAAACCAGTCCGGTACCACTTCTTCAGGAAGTTCCAGTCAGGCAGCAGCAACAACGGATTCCTCCGGAGGCGGTGAAGATGTGGCAAACGATGTGGAGGCAGAGCAGGCCTCTCATACCTGCACGATTTCCATTAGCTGTGCAACGATTTTAAACAATATGGACAATTTAACTTCCGGAAAAGAGGAATTTGTCCCGGCGGATGGAATCATTTTAGCGGCTTCCACAGTAGAGTTTGAGGAAGGGGATTCGGTTCATGATGTGTTAAAACAGGTCTGCAAGGATGCAGGAATCCATATGGAATCCAGTTATACCCCGGCTTACAATTCTGCCTATGTAGAGGGAATCAATCAGCTTTATGAATTTGACTGTGGCGAGCTGTCCGGATGGATGTATAAGGTCAATGGCTGGTTTCCAAACTATGGCTGCAGCAAATACACAGTATCCGACGGTGATGTGATTGACTGGGTTTATACCTGCGATCTTGGAGAAGACGTGGGAGATAATTCCATGTATTAAGGAGGGGATTTTTTGTGAAAGACACATTTTCCACCTATCATCCCCTGCTGAATCTGCTCTATTTTTGCGGCACCATAGGGGTGACAATTTTTGTAACTCATCCGGTTCTTTTAGGAATTTCCTTTGTGACGGGAATCTGTTATTCGATTCTGTTAAAGGGACTAAAACATACGGTGAAATTTAATTTGCTTTTTTCTCTGCCGGCAATGGTAATCGTGGCGTTGATTAACCCCATGTTTAACCATTATGGTGTGACAATTATAGGATATTTATATAACGGAAATCCATTTACCTTAGAATCCTGTGTCTATGGTGTGGTGATGGCCCTGATGCTTGCCTGCACCTTAATCTGGTTTTCCTGTTATACGGAGGTGATGACCTCTGACAAGTTTATTTACCTGTTTGGCAGGATTATTCCTGCACTTTCCCTTGTCCTTTCCATGTGTCTGCGCTTTGTCCCCAAGTTTACAAAGCAGATGGGCGTCATCAGCGACAGCCAGAAATGTGTTGGCCGCAGTGTGGAGAATGGAAGCCTGGTAAAAAGGGTAAAACACGGGATTACGATTTTTTCTATTTTAGTAACGTGGTCGCTGGAAAATGCAATCGAGACGGCAGATTCGATGAAATGCAGAGGTTATGGCGAGAAAGGCCGGACCGCATTTTCTATCTATCGGTTTGATAAAAGGGACGGTTTGCTGCTTCTTTTTATGGCAGTTTCCTTTGGCATGGTGCTTTTTGGAGCGGTGCATGGGTATGCATTTGCAAGCTATAATCCAAGGATTTCCATTGACGGACTTCCACTGAACTTAAAAAGTGGGATGACCTTTGGGGCCTACGCAGTTTTTAGTCTGATGCCGACAGTAATTGAACTTTTGGACAGGCAGATGTGGAAGGTGAAAAGGGCAGGAATAGAAAAAGAGACAGCAGGAGGATACCGATTATGGGAAGTATAAATGGAACTGCCGCAAGGCAGCTCATCTATGAAGAAAAAGAAGAAATCAGTACTATTTTGGAAATACGGGATTTGAGCTTTGCCTATCCTGGCGGGGAGAAGCGGGCTTTGAATCATATATCATTATCTGTAGAGGAGGGGGAATTTCTGGTGCTCTGCGGCAAAAGCGGCTGCGGAAAAAGCACTCTCCTTTCACACCTGAAATCCCCCCTTATGCCTCATGGAAAACGAAAAGGCACCATTTATATGGAAGGAATGCCCCTGCTTCAGATGAGTAATCGGGAGCAGACAGAAAAAATTGGGTTTGTGCTACAGAATCCGGACAATCAGATTGTGACGGATAAGGTATGGCATGAACTGGCATTTGGATTGGAAAGTCTTGGATATGCCACAGAAGAAATCCGGATTCGGGTGGCGGAGATGGCAAGCTATTTTGGCATTCAGGACTGGTTTTATAAAAATGTAACAGAACTTTCCGGCGGACAAAAACAGCTTTTGAATCTGGCGTCGATTATGGCACTTCACCCGGATTTATTAATTTTAGATGAACCGACCTCTCAGTTAGACCCGATTGCGGCCTCTGATTTTTTGGAGACGGTAAAAAAAATCAACCGGGATCTGGGAACGACAGTTATTTTGACAGAACATCGTCTGGAAGAAGTATTTCCGGTGGCTGACCGGGTCGTGGTGATGGAAGAAGGAGAAATTTTAGCGGAGGGAAGTCCTACTTACATTGGGAAAGTACTAAAGGAATCGAATCATGAGATGTTTCTTGCCATGCCGGTTCCCATGCAGATTTATGCGAAAGTCCCTTCAGAAAAAAAATGTCCGGTCACAGTCAGAGACGGCAGAAAATGGTTAGAAGCGGAGTGTCGGGAACGTGAAATTCTACCTTTTGATAATCAAAAGAGTGAAATTCACGGCGGTTTTTTATCGGACCGTTCTAGTGGGAAGCGGGTTTTCGGTGAAAGGAAGGAAAGACGCAGGGAAGATGTGAAAGCTTTCAAACAAAATCCGGTTCTTTCCTGCAGTGATATCTGGTTTCGCTACGAAAAGGATTTGCCGGATGTGGTAAAAGGGCTGAATCTGAAAATATATGAAGGGGAATTTTACTGTCTTTTAGGTGGAAACGGAACAGGAAAGACAACAACCCTTTCCCTAATCAGCCGTTTGAGAAAGCCTTACCGGGGCAAAATTTTGCTAAATGGAAAAGATATTAGAAAATACAGTGATAAAGAGCTGTTTCGTGGATTTTTGGGAGTGCTGCCCCAAAATCCCCAGTCTCTTTTTGTCAAAAAGACGGTAGAGTTAGAGCTGTTTGAGATGATTGGCGGCGAAAAAGAGAAAAAAGATGAGGAATACCATCTGGATATGGAAAAAAGAAAGGTGGTAGACGGAATTATAAAGGTGACCCATTTAGAGAATCTCCTTACCCGTCATCCCTATGATTTATCCGGTGGAGAACAGCAGCGGCTGGCCCTGGCAAAGATTCTTCTTCTGCGGCCGAAGCTCCTTTTGATGGACGAGCCGACAAAAGGATTGGACAGCTATTTTAAAGAAGAATTCGCATCTATATTAAATTTGTTAAAAGAGCAGGGTGTGACTATTTTTATGATATCTCATGACATTGAGTTTTGTGCCCGCTATGGCGACCGGTGCGGTCTGTTTTTTGATGGCAGCATTGCTTCATCCGGAAAGCCCCAGGAATTTTTCTCAGGCAATAATTTTTATACGACAGCTGCAAACCGGATGGCACGAAAATATTTTCCAAAAGCAGTGACTGGAAAGGACGTGATTGAATGTCTGATGAATTCTTAAAATCCTTTTATCAGGCAGCAGAGGTTCCGGTCGATTCTGTTGGAACGAAGCTTAAGAATCGCTTTTTCCCTTCTATTTTGAGAAATGGGAAATTAGGAAAGATGAAAGAGACGACGGCTGAGCTTATGGCAGAGGGAAGCGGCAAAGAGGCTGTATTTTCTGATGATATGTTTGAAGTGGATACGGAAGAATATTTATCCACGGAGAAGAGAAAGCTTTCGAAGCGGACCCTGTTAAGTCTGGTGATTTTGATTGTTTTGATTCCCCTTACGATTGCATTTGGAATTACCATGATGGGAGATAGAAAATATTATTTTATCAGCCTGATGATTATGATTTATGCAATTGTGCCCTTTGTCATGGTATTTGAAGGAAGAAAGCCCCAGGCACGGGAGTTGATTGTACTGGCAACGATGGCGGCACTGGCAACGGCCGGACGGGCAGCTTTTTTCATGGTGCCAAGTTTTAAGCCGATTGTGGCAATTGTGATCATCAGCGGAATTGCTTTTGGTGGGGAGGCAGGCTTTCTTGTTGGAGCTGTCACAATGTTAGTCAGCAACTTTTTATTTGGTCAGGGACCGTGGACGCCCTGGCAGATGTTTGCCATGGGATTTATCGGATTTCTGGCAGGGATTCTTCACCGGAAGGGTCTGCTTCCTGCAAAACGGGGACAGCTGTGCCTCTTTGGTTTTCTTGCCACCTTTTTTATTTATGGCGGCATTATGAATCCAGCGGCACTGTTTATGAGTACTTATGAATTTACCTGGTCTGGACTTTTGGCAATTTATATCTCCGGTGTTCCGGTTGATTTAGTCCATGCCTCTTCTACTTTTATTTTTTTGTGGATTGGTGCGAAACCACTTTTGGAAAAGCTGCAGCGAATCAAGGTGAAATATGGAATGTTAGACCAGCCGGTAAAAAACGACGATAATGAAATGGGATAATAAAGATTTGACGGATGAAAAGGAGAAAACATTGGGGAATAAAAAAGCAAAACTGTCGGTGGAAAAGCCATACTGCCGATCTATGAATTTTTCTATTTATGACGGCATGTTAAGCCGATATGAGGACAGCGGGGATATTATGAGAGCCTGTAAAGAAAGAGGATTAAATGGTCTCGAAGTAATCCGGGCCGGAGAGTCGGATCAGGGAAAGATTCTTCCTGGTATGGTAAATGGAGTGCATCTGTATTTTCATATCTTCTGGATGGACTGGTGGAAAGGGGATTATGAAAGACTTGACCAGGAGTTTGATTCTAGAGAGCAGTGGGTGGAATATTTCGGAGGAATGGATAGGGAGTCCTATTTAAAAAGTATCAGGGATGACCTTGATTATGCCCAGGAGATGGGTGCAAAATATGTGGTATTTCATGTCTCTGAAGTCACTCTTAGGGAAAGCTATACCTATCAGTATCGTTATTCTGATGAGGAAGTAATCGATGCGGCGGCCGAGGTAATCAATCTGGTGCTTTCCGGAAAGGAATATCCTTTTGATTTTCTTGTGGAAAACCTCTGGTGGAGTGGCCTGACTTTAAAAGATCCGGCTTTTACCCGCCGTCTCCTTGACAAGATTGAGACAAAGCGGAAAGGAATTATGCTGGATACCGGACATTATATGAATACAAGCAGCGAGCTTCTGACCCCGGAAGATGCTGTCGCTTATCTTAACAAAATGCTGGATGCCCATGAAAATGCAGGCCTTCTCCCCTATTTTAAAGGAATGCATCTTCAGATGTCCTTGAGCGGTGGTTATGTAAAATGGCAGAAGAATATGTGGAATAGGACACCACTTGACTTTGATCAAATTCCATTCTATGAGTTGTTTCGGCTGGCTTATGAACATGCCTGCCATATTGATATTCATCATCCTTTTATCGGAACCGGAGTAAGAGAGTTCGTTGAAAGGATTGCGCCCGCCTATATTACTTTCGAATATCAGCAAAACAGCCGAAAAGAATACGAAAGCTTTGTGGAGGCACAGAGCCGGGAATTAGGGTATCTGATATAGAGATTTCAGGAAACAAGTTTCCACAAAGACATCCCAATTAATACATTTTATAGTCCATCTAGAACAAAATTGTTTACAATGAAGCTGTTTTCCGTTAAAATCTATGGTATACAATGCGGACAAAGAAAAGAAGATTTTGGGGAAAGCAGGATGAGACTGGCAATATGCGACGATAATAAAAAAGTTTGTGAATCCCTTCAGACAATGTTAGAGCAGTACATAGAACAACATAAACTTATGATTCAGTATGACTGTTTTTATTCAGGACAGGATTTATTGGATGGGAAGCTGGATTATGATGTGTATTTTATGGATGTTGAGATGCCCGGTATGAATGGGATGGAGACAGCAAGAAAAATCAGGAGTAAGAATCGGGAGACGGTGATTGTATTTATCAGTGCCTATGATCAATATGTGTTTGAAGGATACGAAGTCAAGGCCTTTCGGTATTTGATTAAGCCGGTTGATGAAGCGGCTTTTTTCCATTTGATGGACGAGGTTCTTCTGGAAATAAAATTTGGCGACAAAAAGATTTTAGAATTTCAGAATAAGAAAGAGACCGTCTATATCAGGCAGGATGAGATTGAGTACATCGAAGTATACGGAAGGAAATCCATTATTTATTATAATAATAAAAAAAAGCTGGAGATATATTCCTCTTTGACCGAGTTGGAGAGAATATTAAAAGACCAGTCTTTTTTTCGGATTCATAACAGTTATATTGCAAATGTAGAGATGATGGAAAAAATCGACGGAAAATCAATTACCATGAAGAGCGGAATGGTACTGCCAATCAGCAAATATAAGGCAAAAGCGTTTCGAGAATTTTATGTATCTTATTGGGGGAGAAGGCTCTATGACAGATAACATTTTAAAGGTCGTTTGGTTTTTTACAAAGCTGATGGAAGCGGGCACGATTTGGTGCGGATTTTTTAACTTGTTTTCTCAATCCAAAGAGGATATGAAGCGTTATATGAAATCAGCCACAGTCCTTTTCGCGGAAGCTGTTTTTTTAAATATCATTGGAGTTCCAGAATTGTATGCTTATCTGGGACTCTGTTTTTTGTGGACCCTGTGGCTTGTGGTTCAAAAACAGGCGGAGCGAAAAATTCTGATGATCACAGCAGTGGCTGTCGTTATGGTGCGTCTGATTTGCGAAGTCGCGATCGAGAGCTATTTTTTGTGTACCACAACGATTACAGATTTTTCTGTTGTTTATGAGAAATTACCGAATGCGGTCTTTCTATATTTTATGATTATTATGGGACAGATTATCTGTTTTCTTTCATTTCGTGTATGGCGTTCTCGCAGGGAGGGAAAAAAAGCAATAGTGCTGGCCGTATTAACTGTCGCAGCAATCCGGGAGGAATTTGTTTTGACCTTGTTTGTCCTGCAGTCTTTCACATCCGGTTTTGAAGGATATGTGGGCAAGTTTTATTGGCAGATATTTTGGACAATATTGGAGCTTGCTGTTATTCTTTTAGTAGTGGCTTATTTAAATCTTCAAAATCAGGAAGAAAAATATCTTGCCGACCCGGAACGAATCTTTGAATATTATACCTATCTGGAAAATAATCAAAATGAAGTGCGCAGAATGTACCACGATTTGAAAAATCATTTGATGGTCTTAGAAGGACTGCATCAGTCTGATGAGACAAAAAAATATATCGGGGAGCTGTCCCAGACAATAGAGGGGATGAGCGGATATTATAATACGGGAATTCCGCCGTTAGATATTCTGCTTCATGATAAGAAGAAGCTGGCAGAGGAAAAGAAGATTCGATTTGATGTAAAGTTAGAAGAGCATTGTATTGATTTTTTGAAGGGTTCTGATGCCTGTGTGATTTTTTCAGATGCAATCGATAATGCAATCGAAGCCTGTGATAATATGGAAGGAAATCGTTGGATATCAATTAAGGCTGGGAATATTCAAAGTAACTGCATTTTATTTTTTCGAAATTCGACAGGTGAAAAAAAGACAGATGAGAAAAAGAAGCAGGATCCTTTTTATCACGGATTTGGGTTATATAATATAAAAAGGGCAACGGAAAAATACAAAGGAACCTGTTTTTATGAACAGGAGGCAGACTATTTCAGACTTACCGTTATGTTTCCGGTGGCAAAAAAGGTGGAGAAGAGATGAAAAAACAGCGGATATGGAAAAATACAGGATGGCTTTTATTATGGATGCTTTTTCTGGCCGTTTGTGCATGCCAATCTGTTCAGGCAGAAACTTCTGATCATTTGAATATGACAATGGAGCAGGAATTATATAATTCACAAAATGGTCTGCTCTATACGGCGACTACGGATATTGCCCAGACAACGGATGGATTCATATGGATTGGTTCGTATGGATGTCTGATGCGTTATGACGGAGTGGAGTTTATTCGAATTGGAGAAGAAGAGGGAATCTCAAATATTACCTCTTTAGCGGCAGGAAAGGATGGAATCATTTGGTTCGGCATGGAAAATAAAGGGCTGGGTTATTATAATCATGGCGTAATTAAGTTGTATACATCAAAAAACAGTGATTTGTTTTCTGACAACATTCAGACAATCTGTCTGGATGAAGAGGGAAATGTATATTTTGGAACAGAGCAGGGAATGGGATGTATTAATTTAGAAAACCAGATTTCCAGAATCAGTCCAGAAAACGAAAAATTATGTGGAGAACGAATCCGCAACACGATTATGGGAAATCAGAATCTTCTTGTATGTATATGCAGAGATGGTGATTTGTATTTTCAGACAGAAGACGGAATGGAGCTGGCGGAGGCATTTACGGATGCTCGCTCCGTTGTCTACGAGGAAGAGCAGAACCGCTACTGGGTCGGAACAGAAAGTGGTACTCTGTGCCAGTGCGATGAAACATTTCAGATCAAGAAAGAAATTTCCTTAGAATCTTTAGAAACAATCAATGATATTGTTGTATTGGAGGATGAAAAATTATTTTTATGCGCAGATGAAGGAACTGGGGTGTACGACATTACATCTGGACAGTTTTATCTTCAGGATTTGGTTATGGATGATTCGGTCGATGAGATGATGGTTGATTTACAGGGAAATTACTGGCTGTGTTCTTCCCGTCTTGGCGTTTTAAAAATGAGTGTGAACAGTTTTTTAAATATTGGGGAAGTTCTGACTTCAGAAAAATCGGTTGTCAATACGACCGCAGTTTTTGAAAACCAATTGTTGATTGGCTGCGACAACGGATTAAAAGTTGTGGATATGGATCGTTGGGAAGAGATAGAAGTGGCGAAGTTAAAGGAACTATCCGGAAAACGAATCCGCCATATCCTTGCAGATGAGGATGGAACTCTTTGGTTTTGCACGAATGGATATGGACTTTACTGTTTGGA
>JAUNBT010000488.1 GCA_030526985.1 Lachnospiraceae bacterium
CGGCATAATAACAATATAAGGTCCATATTTTGTTACACACGCAATAATATCATCTGCATAATTGCCTTCTACTGTACCGTCTGCCTCTAAAGATTCACAGCTCATCCGGATTGCTTCTTTCCAATCCGCTGCTTTTTCGGCAAATTTGTAATGCTTTGTTTCTACGAATTCTCTTAACATAATACATATCCCCCTTGGTGGTTCTTACAGACAGGAGCGGAAAGGAATGTTCTGTGGTGCTTCGAAGCAGTCCTCAAATCCTCTTCTGTGATGGTACGCTTTTTTATCTTTATCTGTCGGATATACATATTTTCCGCCTACTTCCCAGAAGAATGGGTGGAATTTATAATCCAGTCTGTCTTTTTTCATATTATACAACACTCTGATCTCGTTGACATCTGCCATAAAATTGGTCCATACATCATAGTGAATTGGGATTACAACCTTACACTGAAGTGCTTCTGCCATTCTTAAAATATCACAGGAGGTCATCTTATCTGCCATACCAATCGGATTCTCACCATAAGAGCCAAATGCCACATCGATGTCATAATCTTTTCCATGTTTTGCAAAATAGATGGAATAATGAGAATCTCCACTATGGTAAATATTTCCGCCCGGTGTTTTAATCAGGTAGTTTACTGCTTTATCATCCATATCTGTTGGGCATACTCCGGTAAGCTCTTCTCTATCCGGTCCTGTAGAATCAGTTGTCACAAGACAGGTACGGTCAAAGGAATCTAATGCAACGATCTCTATATCTTTGATTTTAATCGTGTCTCCCGGTTTTACTGTGATACATCTGTCTGCCGGTACACCCCACTTTTGCCAAAGCTCCACGGATTTCTTCGGTCCGATGAACGGTACTGGAATTGTCTCACCTTTCTCATTCTGAGTAGTCAGTCCGCTCTGGATTACATGTGCTGCATATTCTGCACTCATATGATCCTGATGATAATGGGTCGCTAACACTGCGTCAACCTTTTTAATTGCAAATGGATCAATTACAAACGGAACTGCTCTTAAGTTCGGCTGCATTGCACGGGCACCACACATATTCGCCATCTGGTGTCCTACCTTCATTTTACCATCTCCATGGGTTCTTTTACCATTCCCACACCACAAATCAATAGAAATATTACAATCTTCTGGTGTTTTAAACCACATTCCGGTACATCCAAGCCACCACATAGCCACTGTTCCCGGTTTTACTTCTTCGTTCTCGATCTCTTCATTCAGCCATGTACCCCATTCCGGGAAAGTGCCCATGATCCAGCTCTCTCGTGTGATTTCGTCAATTTTACTCATATCATTACCTCCATTTAAAATAAACACATCGTTCATATATTTGTTACTGCAGCTTTGTTTTATGAACTTTATTGTTGGTAATTCATAATTTATCACAGTTTATTCATAAAATCAAGCTATTTATATGAACATTTATCATATTTTATGATTGTTTTATCTTTTATTCATTTTTTCTCTTATTTTCCCTGATTTTATGATTGTTGTATGCATTTTTACCAACAACAATGATCATTATTATGTCCTGTTCTTTTCTTTATTATGCATCCTTTGGGTCAAGCAATTTTAAGATATAAAATCGTTTAATTTTGCGGAAATTTTTCATGTCAAAAGGTCTCCCTCTGAATGTCCTGCCGGATTAGTTTTTTCAGTTTATCATCCAGTGTTTTCCTGCCAGATTTACTAAAGTGTATCCCTATATTAAATAACGTATTGCCATCCACAATCGTAAACTGACCATCACTCTCAGTTTGCTTATCCACTTGAACGGTATC
>JAUNBT010000489.1 GCA_030526985.1 Lachnospiraceae bacterium
GCATCTTAATGAATCAACGTGATTTCATATAATTCATACCATGGAATGCCATACTTTTCATATCCAAGACTAACCGTATCAATATATTTAAACCCACACTTCTTATATAGATTTATCGCTGGATAATTCCCTTTTACTACATCTAACCTAACTGCAATGCATCCATCTTCTTTAGCCAAATGAATGGCATATTTTAATAAAGTTTCTCCAATTTCTTGTCCCCAATAGTCTTGATGCACCGCTAATGTATAAATGACATATATTCTTTCATAGTTAGATTTTGTTGGCCATTTTGCCTGGTTATACCCTTCTTCGGGTTTATGTCTTAAAATCATCGTGCCGACAATTCTATCATCCAGTTTAGCAACATAAAGTGCATTTTCACTAATCCCTACTCTAGCATCTTCTATTGTAGGATATACCCCTTTTTGCCATTTTGGATAGTTATTATTTGATGATAAGTAATCACAAATATCATCAAACATAATTCCTATTTCATTAATATCTAAGGGTGTTGCCTTCAATATTTTAATCATATCATTCATTACATTATCCTATTATCTTAAAGTTATATTTGCTTCCATTGTTATTGCAACAAATTCATATTTGCATCCCCACAGATCTGGCTTTAATATGCATATCAAGATTAAACAGCCACACTTGACCTTCATCGCTACACTTACCCTGGCGAATTGTAGCAATATCTTGAAGCGCGAACGTAACCATCTCTTCACCCTCACAAATCCGAATCTGTGGAACTACATAGGCGTTCCAACCTCAATCAAATTTCCATCCAAATCGTAAAAGCGGGTTACTCGTTGTCCCCAACTATGTGTCATCAATCTATTGACGTACTGAATATTTGGATATAAATTTTCCAATTCTTTTATGAACGCTTCTATATCCTTTTCTTCAAAATACAATTCGCAAGAATTACTTTGAGGAATAATATCTTTTTCAAGAAAGTTTCTCCAGATTCTCTCATCCTGAAGTACGAGTCCTTCTGTTAGAATCATATTGCCATCATTGTCGAGCAACACTTCCAAGCCGAATAAATCGTGATAAAATCGTCTTGATTTTTCAATATCCTTAACAACTATTAGGACACTTTTGAACTTCATGGATCTTCGCCTCCGCTAAATTGGAATTGTTCCTTTGCTGCAGGGTGCCTATTTCACTTCGCTAAGTTTTTCAACGATACAACCCTTGCTTGCATAATACTCCAGCATTTCATCAATTTTGCTTTTGTCGTAGCTGGTAATGCAGTCAGACAATACATGAACAGTATGCCCTGTTTTTGCCATGTTGTAACAAGTGGATTTTACACAGCCGACAGCATCTGCACCAGTAATGTAAAACTCATTGATTCCATTCTTTTTTACGAAAGCGGCAAAATCATCACTTGTCAGCGCATTGCCTTTTGTTTTCACGAATATATTGTCAGATACGATCTTCATTTCCGGAACGATTTCTTCGCCTTGTGTGTCTGGCTTGAAGGTTCTTGTTTTTTCGGTTATATTGTTATGCTTGATATAGACCACATGAATTCCGCGAGCAACTGCCCAGTCAATCCCATTATTGATATTGTCTATGATTTCTTTGTAATTTTTTGTAATGTCATTTTGAATGTCAATAACTACGAATGCTTTGTTTTGCATGATTTTCCTCCATCAATCCCGATTTGTCTGTATGCATTATAGCACATCTCTACCATATAAACAACTACCCACTTCCCGCGCACAGGGCGGCAGCATTAAAAAATCCTTAACAAACCAAAGAAAGCGCAAAGTCGTT
>JAUNBT010000490.1 GCA_030526985.1 Lachnospiraceae bacterium
TCACTAATTCCATCGGGTCTGCTGTATGTCAATTAATCTTCTGGTTTCCATGCTCCAAGGCTTGCTTCCTGCTCTGCGAGTCCAAGGGTAAAAAATCTCTGACCATTATCTAATTTTTTAATTTCTGCCATTTCGGTATCTGTAAGTTCAAAATCAAAAATATCAATATTTGATTTTAAATGCTCTGGATTGGTTGATTTTGGGAAAATGATATTTCCTTCCTGAATATGCCATCTGAGAATAACCTGTGCATTTGTCTTGTTATATTTCTTTGCAAGTTCCGTAAAAACTGGTTCATTCATTAAGCCTGAATCACCATGTCCTAATGGATACCAGCATTCAATTACCGTTCCTGCATCTGCAATTCTTTTCTTTAATTCACTCTGTGCATAATAAGGATGGCATTCTACCTGCAGAACTGCCGGTTTTATGGTTGCAATACTAAGAACTTCTTCCAAGCGATCTGACTCAAAATTACTAAGCCCAATACTGCGCACTTTACCGTCACGCTCGGCCTTTTCCATTGCTTTATATGCTCCAACATAATCGCCAAACTGCTGATGAAGTAAAAGCAGGTCAATATAGTCTACATCAAGTCTTGCCAACATCTTATCAATTCCATCTGTTGACGCCTGCTCGCCATATTCACTTGGCCAAAGCTTACTTGTGATCCAGATTTCTTCTCTTGGAAGACCACTTTCCTTCACAGCAGCTCCTACCTCACGCTCGTTTTGATATGCATGTGCTGTGTCAATGTGACGATAACCCATTTCGAAAGCATCCAAACAGTTCTTTTTTGTTTCTGCAGCTGGCACCATGTATACGCCAAGTCCAAATTGTGGAATTTTACATCCATTGTTTAAAGTAACATAAGTCTGATTTGCCATAATTTCCTTCTTTCCTGCTTTTATCATTTCTGATTTCAAGCAAATGTTTTTCTTTCATATTTTGCAATTTCATTTCTATTTTTCATATCCGTGAGAGAATGCCATGCATCCCATACCAACTTCCGATACTTCTATATCCCGTAAATATCTTGTTTTCATCTGAACACCTCCTGCTTTAGTTCTCACGAATTCTATTGATTGTTGTCTTAGAAACTTTTCTCATAAGACAGATTGCCAGCATCGAAACGATGACTTCCGTTATCACAAAGGCAAACCATACCGTATGTACAGTTCCAAAGCGTGCCAAAATCATTGCACTGACCAGCATAATAACCAGCTGTGATAATGAAGTTGCCAGTGTCATTCCACTATGCCCAAGTGCCTGGAAAAATGCCCCCAGAATCAGTATCATTCCTGAAAACGGGAAAACGAAACTCACAATTCGAAGGGCAACTCTACCTATAGAAAGTACCTCTCCCTGTGCATTAAAAAGTGCCAGCAGCTGATCTGGAATGATATGGAAAAGCACAACTCCGAGACAGGTAATGACAACAGTAGCAATCAGGCATATCCGTATGGTTTCCTGAATTCTTTTCTTTTTTCCTGCCCCAAAATTGTAAGAAATAATTGAAACTACTGTATTTTTGAGTCCCCATATAGGAATCAGAATAATGCTCTGTAATCGTACATAGATGACATATACCGCTGGTGCTGCTGCCGTAAATCCAAGCAAAATCTGATTCATACCAAAGATCATAATTGGACTGATGGCTTGCTGAAGTGCTGCCGGGAAACCAACGATCCAAATTTTTTTCATAGTATTGCTTCTCGGCTTTAGCATTCCAGGATAAAAACGAATTTCTTTATTTACCTTTATATTAAAAGCAAGAGCTAC
>JAUNBT010000491.1 GCA_030526985.1 Lachnospiraceae bacterium
GTATTTGAAGCAGTCAGAGATACCGTTACTGCCAGACAGGTTGCGGAGCATTATGGATTGCAGGTTGGCAGAAATGGTATGGCAAGCTGCCCTTTTCATCATGACAGGCATCCGAGCATGAAAGTGGATAAGAGGTTTTATTGCTTCGGGTGTGGGGAAAAGGGAGATGCCATTGATTACGTGGCGAAAATCTTCGGGATTGGGAAAGCGGATGCAGCAATCCAGATTGCATCTGATTTTTCCATTTCCTACGATAAGTATTGTTGCAAATCAGAAGCAAAAACGGGTAGAAGGCAGTTGCCGGAACTAACCCTTGAACAGAAGTATCAGAAAATGGAAAAGAGGTGTTTTCGTGTTCTGTCAGATTATCTGCACCTGATGAAATCATGGGAAGTGCAGTACGCACCTCAGACCATGGAGCAGGAACTGCATCCGCTGTTTGTGGAAGCATTGCAGAAGATAACGGAAACAGAATACAAACTGGATATTTTACTATATGCACCGCTTTCAGACCGAATCAGTCTGGTAACAGAATGCGGAGAAAGGATTGTGGAGCTTGAAGGAAGACTGGAACAATATCACAGAAGAACAGAAAAAAGCACTGGAACAGGTTGCGAAGCTGATGGAACAGAAAAGTAAAAGTGCAGAGGATAATCCGGAAGGGGTAGACTGGTATGACGGTAAGAGAATCAACGATTCTCTGTTTTGTGAGTATTTTCTGCGTCTGCATCCGATGAAATGTATCCGGGGAATGTTATTTGACATAGATGGCAGGATTGATGATGTGGAGAAGATTAAAACGGAAATTTATGAGAAAATCGAACCTTATGCAGTCAGCAACATAGCAAAGAAAGCAAACAGCCTGCTGGATGCCCTGAAAATAAAATGCTATGCACCACCGCCACCCATTATGACAGACCGCATTCACTTTAAGAACGGAACTTATTTTATGGATGGAACTTTCAGAACTGAGAAAGAGTTTTGCATGAATCGTTTTTCTGTTTCCTATAATCCAAAGGCTTCAAAGCCGGAGACATGGTTTCGGTTTATGGAACAACTTCTTGAACCGGAAGATATCAACTCCCTGCAGGAGTACATGGGATATCTTCTGATTCCGAGTACAAAAGGGCAGAAGCTGATGATTATTAAGGGAAAAGGTGGGGAAGGAAAGTCACGTATCGGCAGGGTGTTAAGGGCAATCATGGGAGACAACATGAATACGGGCAGTATTCAGAAGGTGGAAACTGACCGCTTTGCCAGAGCAGATTTAGAGTGGAAATTAGTCATGCTGGATGATGATATGAAGCTGGAAGCACTTCCCCAGACAAATAATATCAAGTCCATCGTCACGTTGGAGGATAAAACGGATTTGGAGCGGAAAGGAAAGCAGAGTGAGCAGGGAATACTGTATGTACGGTTTATCTGCTTTGGAAACGGGAATTTAGGTTCTCTGTATGACCGTTCAGACGGGTTTTTCCGCAGACAGCTTATTTTATCAGTAAAGGAAAAAGACATAAACCGCATGGATGATCCCTATCTGGGAGAAAAGCTGATAGCCGAAGCAGAGGGCATTGTGTTGTGGTGTCTGGAAGGACTGCACAGGCTGATTGCCAATAAATATCAGTTTACAGTAAGTGAGCGTTCCAAAGAGAATATTGAGGAAGCCATGGGAGAAGGAAATAATATACTGATGTTTATGGAATCTGTGGGATATATACGCATAGAAAAAGGGACGCACGCAGCATCCAGACAGTTATATATCGCATATCAGCAGTGGTGTGC
>JAUNBT010000492.1 GCA_030526985.1 Lachnospiraceae bacterium
TGGTAACCGGAACAAACATCAATATTGATGTAACCATTAGCGACTACGTATGTGAGGAGAACGGTGGATACGGAAATAAAGATTATAGTATTGAATTTGAGCGATACAAATATCTGAAGATATACACTACGGACGAACTGAAAATCGTGAAGTTCGTAAAACAGATAAAGACACGTCCTGCATCACCACCAGCGGCGGCAACAAGGACGTACACGATTGTTAGTGGAGACAATTTGTGGAAAATCGCACGAAAGTTTTATGGTGGCAGTGGGTCAGACTGGCAGAAAATCTACAATGCCAATAGATCGGTCATCGAATCGACCGCAATTAGATACAGAGGTGGAAGAGGAAGTGATAACGGACATTGGATATATCCAGGATGCGTACTGACCATACCATAGGAGGTGTGAATCATGATTGACTTATCAAAGATTGATTACCGGTTTGTAATCATGGATGAGAGCGGTAAACAGTATAATATTAAAGATTTTGTCGAAAATCTTGGCTGGGAACAGGGAGACGGAGAATTGTCTACCAGAATCTCATTCACATCAAAAAATGAAAAATCCACAAAAGGGCTTATCTCATCTATTGCGAAGCTGGGGTGCTTAGTAGGCATCTTTGCAACGGATGGAGCAAAAATCAATGAGGAAGTGGCAAGAGGGTATATTGTGGACTGGAAGCCTACGGTTAGTTCGGATACGGACAAGCTGGATGGTAAGTGCTATGATCTGCTCTACAACCTACAAGAGTCGCAGGATAACATTTATTATTCAGCTGGAACAGGAACAAAGACTGCAATAGTGCAAATATTTGATAACTGGGAAATACCACTTGGAGAATACAAAGGTCCGAACGAATCTCATGGTAAACTTGCCTATAAGTCAGAAAGTCTTTCTGATGTCATCCTCGACATATTGGATGATGCATATAAGATGGGCGGAACAAAGTGTGTAGTACAAGATAGGAAGGGGAAGGTATATGTCCTTCCCTTTGCTAATAACAAAACGGTATATCATTTTGCAGCTGAGAATACGAAGCAAATATCACACAAGCGAAGCACAGCTGGAATGATTACTAGAGTAAAAATTATTGGCCAAGAGGATGACGATGGAAGGAGCAGTGTAGAAGCTGTTGTAAATGGCAATACAAAGTTCGGAGTTCGTCAAAAAATCATAACCAGAGGTAAAGATGACAGCATTGAAGATGCTAAATCATCTGGACAAGAAATCATCGATGATAAAGGAGAAATCCAAGAGGATATTACAGTTCAAGCACCAGATATTCCGTTTATAAGAAAAGGAGATCTCGTTCATGTTACGGTTGGAAGCGTCAGTGGATACTATTATGTAATTGGTATACGTCACGACGTTGACAGCAGGCAGATGACTTTGGACCTTCATGTGCCGTATAAAGAATATGAAAAGAAGGCAAAACCGGCTGCAAAAAGTTATAAGGTTGGCGATGTTGTCAATTTTCATGGAGGAACACATTATGTTTCTTCATATTCTGGTTCGCGTGGATACAACGCAAGAGCCGGAAGGGCAAAAATCACTCTTGATCCAAATTGTAGAAACAATGGAGGAGCGCATCCTTGGCACCTGATTCATACAGATGGAGGAAGTAATGTCTATGGTTGGGTTGATAAAGGTACGTTCGATTAAAGGAGGCATGAAATATGGCATTTGATGACCATTCTGGTGCAAATAAGATGGCAAACGTGCTATCCGAAAGGATTTCTGCACAATCCAAATCGCCGCTTCCGCTTGATTTCTGGCAGAT
>JAUNBT010000493.1 GCA_030526985.1 Lachnospiraceae bacterium
TACTATAGCAGCTACAAGCAGTACTACATCTGTTACCCAGGCTATCACAGCTTCCTCAAAATCTGTTGCCTATAAATCCAAACCATTTTCTTTAAATGCAAAATCCAGTGGTGGTGGAAAACTGACCTATAAAACCAGTAATAAAAAAGTAGCCACTGTCTCATCTAGTGGGACAGTAACCGTGAAAAATTATGGACAGACCACGATTACCATAACTGCTGCAGCAAATGGCAATTATCAGGCAGCAACGAAGAAGATTACGATAAAAGTCGTTCCGAAAAAAGTGACATTAAAGAGCCTTAAAACAACCAAAAAGAAAACCATGGCTGCAAAGTGGACAAAGGATAAGACTGTAACCGGATACCAGGTATATTTTTCGAACAGAAAAGATTTCAAAAAAGGAACCTTTGAGCGTACATACAAAGCTTCTAAATCCAGTATGAGTCTGTACGGAGTAAAGAGTAAGAAGACGTATTATGTTAAGATACGAGCCTATAAAAAGGTTGGATCAAAGAAATATTATGGTTCCTGGAGCAATGTGAAAAAAGTTAAGATTAAATAACTGCCTGTTTAATAGGAATCCAGAGATTTCCGAAGTAGGAACACAAAGAAATCTCTGGATTTTCCGATAATTTTTTTGAAATATGAATTAAAGAGGGGACAGACGATGAAAAGGATAAAATGTTATTTAGCAGGTGCTATTTTGTTATTTGTCATATCGCTGGGATTTCATTCTGTCAGCGTATATGCAGCCGATTTGAAATTATCTGAGGATAGTGCGGCATTGTTAATGACAGGTACATCAAGTGTACAGATTATGGTGACGATTTCTGACGTTGAAGAAACTGGATGGTTTTTATCATATGCAATGTCAAATGAAATTGTAAGTTGTAATTGGGGAACAAGTTGGTACACAGATGCAGATGGAAATAGTTCAATTCCGATAACGATAACGGGAAAATATGGTGGAACTACTACCGTTACTTTTGCAGTTAAAAAGTCGACAACAGGTGAAGTGCTGGTATCAAAAACAGTAGATATAACGGTTGGTCCGAATTACACAGTAAGTTATGATGCAAATGGAGGAAGTGGCGGTCCGTCTTCTCAGACAAAATATTACGGAAAAGCTTTGGAATTGAGTTTTATAAAACCGACACGAACTGGCTATACCTTTCAGGGATGGTCAACAAGCAGTACTGCTACTAGTGCGACCTATTCTGAGGAAGGTGAGTGTTATTTAGCAAACAGTGATGTAACGATGTATGCAGTGTGGAAAGCGGAGACCTATACAATCACTTTTAATACCAATGAGGGAGAAGGAGCCTTGGCTTCTCAGATAAAGACCTATGGGGTCAATCTGACATTGAGTAGTACAGAACCGACACGAACTGGCTATACCTTTTTAGGCTGGTCAACCAGTAGTACAGCGATCAGTGCATCTTATTCGGCTGGAAGCAGTTATACATTAAACAGCAGTGCGACATTATATGCAGTATGGGCAGTAAATACCTATATAGTATCCTATAATGCCAATGGAGGAAGCGGAGCTCCAGCATCCCAGACAAAAACCTATGGGGTCACTTTAACGCTAAGCAGTACGAAGCCAACACGAACTGGTTATACATTTTTAGGCTGGTCCACTAACAGTGCGGCAAACAGTGTAAATTACACTGCGGGTCAGGTGTATTCTGGCAATGATGATTTGCTGTTATACGCTGTCTGGAATAGTAATCCCTCTGAAACAACCGATGGGGGAACTACAAACGGA